>JAFUCW010000359.1 GCA_017459485.1 Eggerthellaceae bacterium
AGAAATGTACGCATTTGTTTGCGAAATGAGCTACCGCATGGTTGCATGCGCAATACACCGTCGGTATCCCCTTCTTACATCGTCCCCGAACGAGACACCTGTATAAACGCTTGTCTAGCCTACGATGCGGTCGCACACGGCATCCCACGACAAAACGGTGGTGTCACACGTGGGTGTGGGCGCCGAAAGGGCATTTGCAAGGACGTCGGCAAGGCGTGTTTCGAATGCGGGCAAGTCGGATTCGCAGGGGGTGTCAAGCGTTTCCATGCGCGGCGGTTCAACGAACCAGAAGGGTGCGTCGGGCAACTGCGCGCAGAGCCATTCGCGGATGCCAGGCAGGTCCGTTGCCACCACGTTGCAGCCGCATCCCATTGCCTCAAGAATGACCAAGGGAAGCCCTTCGTAGAACGACGGCAGCACGAACACGTTTGCCCGCGCGTATTCGTCTATCAACTGGTCTTGGGAGACCACGCCTGCGAACGTGACGGGGTAGCGGCACTGCTGTGCCAATGCGTACGCTTCGTCGTATTCGGACTGGTCGCTGTAGCCCCCCACCAGAACTGTCTCTTTGGGAGCCTGACACTCTTCCATCTGGTCTATAGCGCGAATCAAGCTTTCCACGCCCTTGCGGCGCCATATCTTGCCCACGTACACCAAACGGCGGGCGCCTTCCGTGCGCAAACCATATTCCCGATGGAACTGGTGACGGTCGTAACCGGTGCCTATAACCCGAATCCGCTCCTTCTCTATCCCATACACTTCGGCAATCTCTTCTGCCTGAGGCGCATGGAGTGCGAGTGCTTCGTCAAGCATGCGCATGCCTTCCACTATGTAGGAGTGCTCGAGGTCGTGCATGCGCATCTGGTTGATGTCGGTGCTGTGGCAAATGGCCACGACTTTGCAGGCCGAAAGAGCGCTGCCTGCAGCCACCCTCTGCTTAATCGCGTGCACAGCAACGGACGTGGCAAGGTACAAGTGGTGGCAAACGACCAGGTCGGGCGTAAAGCGGTCGAGCGCTTCGTCGACCGCACGGAAAAAGGCCGCTTTGAACTGCTCGGTCATGTCCGGGGTCAGGTCGCAATAGCGCGTGGCCATATACGGCATGACGTTCGACATTCCCACCACGGGAAACGGCAGTTCGTCGGATTCGAAGCGCACGGGACGAAAGGCCACGCCTTCGGGGAAGACAGGCGCGTCTTCTGGCCCGATTCCTGCAATAACAGCCTGTTCGTTGCCCGCACGTGCGAACCCGGCAACCGTTTGTGCCAGGTATATTCCACTTCCCGTCGAGTCGGGCTTTTGGGCGCTTAGGTGCAAAATCTTCATGATGCCATTGTAGCAAGTTGTGCGGACGTCATGCCGCTTGCCAGCACATCGTAGGCTAGATGGGGGCTCTTCATTTAGGCGTCCCATTCGGGGACGATGTAAGAAGAGGACACTGACAGTGTTTCGCTCGCAGTTATACTAAAATGTGTACATTTTTTCGCTAATTAAACTACTATAGTATTCATTATGATTGTCATCTGCAAAAGTATGTACACATTTAACGCGCAGGACAGCCTCTCTGCCTCTTGTGCCGCTCGCGCTAACGAGTCCCTATTGCCCTTTTAGCAGATGCCGGCGCATTCCATACCCTTGTTGGTGTACCGAACATCAACAGTTCTCCTACCGCAGTCGAATGATTCGCACCCCACCTGGTTTTCTTAACGTGATAGGCGTATCATTGGAAAAAAGAGCTTGACGCGTAGGAGGCACTTATGGACTACGAAGGACGCATTTGCAGAACACCAGGCGAAAAGAGCGCCTTCAAACTACCTGTTTCGGTCGGATGCCCCTACAACGCGTGTGCATTCTGCGACCTGTTCAAGGACCTTGTGTATCGCGAGCTTCCCTTGGAGCAGATCGAGGCGGAGCTTTTGCGCGTGCGCGACCTGGGCGGCACCCCCGAGCGCATCATGCTCGGCGACGGCAATGCGTTCTTCCTTGACTTCGACCGGCTGCAGACCATTGTCGGGATGATCGAAGAGCACCTTCCGTCTTGCAAAGTCATTTCGAGCGATGCTTCCATCCCTGCCATCGCCGCCAAGACCGACGAGCAGCTTGCCTGGCTTGCCAAACGCGGTTATACCATGGTCTACATTGGCATCGAATCCGGCCTAGACGACGTGCTGCGCTTCATGCACAAGGACCACAACAACACGCAAGCGCGCGAGCAAATTGCCCGGCTGCATGCTGCAGGCATCAGTTATGGAGCCCACATAATGACTGGCATTGCCGGCGTGGGCCGTGGCATCGAAAACGCGCGTGGCACGGCGGCGTTCCTCAACGAGACGCAGCCCACCTACGTCTGCAACTTTTCGATGGGGGTTGGCCCGCTTACCGAACTGGGCGTCTGGGAAGAAGAAGGCAGGTTCACGCGTGCAAGCGTGCTCGAATGCCTCAAGGAAGAGCGGGAATTGTTGCAATTATTGCAGGTTGAAGCACGTTTTGAAGGGTTCCACTTCGAATATGACCGCAGTCAAGTGGACTGCGCCACGTTCGAAGGGTCCGTACCGGAATTCAACGACTATGTGACCAACTGGACGCATACCTTTGGCGAACTGCCGCAAGACAAGGACAAGCTGATCGCCAAGCTTGACGCCGCTATCCAAAGCTCTCCGGAACACGACACGCAAGCAGCCTAGCTCCCAACCTTGCAGAGCGCATAAAGCAACCGGCCCTGTCACACGGCAGAGCCGGTTGCTTGCATCCGTGCGAAAGCAGCACCGGCCTACAACGGCGTGAAACTACTCAAATCGAGCACGGCAATATCGCCGCGCCACAGATAATAGACAGGGCTTGCGCCGCTGGAATCCACCAGCTGTATGCCATGGCTTCCCGCATACCCCCACATGCCACCTACATTGTAGATCCTGTCCGCATCCCAACCCAGAAAGATCAGGAGTTGACGCATGTTGTTCACGTAGCCACCCAACCCGCAGGTCATCAGGATATTCTTGTCTTTGGGGAACAGCTCTTCGATAATCTGCTGCGATTCACGATAGTTCGGCCTCGCCGAAAGCAGCTGTCCTTCCTGCGACCATTCAATCTGGTACAAACAAGGACCGTTGTAGGCGCCTTCGAGCGGCATTGGAGCAACCGTGCCGATATACGGATAGGGGCACACCTTGAAGCCTTCGAGCACCGTGTTCAAGTAGCGGCTACCACCCATGGTTTCGAACGGCGCCGAGTCTTCCACCATGCGCATTTCGCGGTAGACGCAGTCGGGGCGCCCCAGCCATTCGTCGATGGTGGAGATGTTGATGTTTTCGTCGATTCCCAAACCGCTTTCGGCCTCAGGCGATGCCTTGATCATGTCGGTCATTTCGTACCTCCTCATACTTGAGCCGCTTGTTCCCAAGCCTTGTAGATATGTTCGCACAGTTCTTGTGCGCTGCGGACGACAACCAAAGAGATGGGCGCAGCCAAAGTCGCGTCTTGTGCGCGCTCCAGATATCCCACGCCCAGAAGCTGTGGGTTGCAGGCGACCTCGAAGGGTTCGAACACCACGTAGTCGGGGCGCGCCAATGCCACCGCTGCAAGCACGTCCCATCCCACGAAGCCGTCGACACCCCACGTGGTATGGGCAAACTCCATCCAGGGCAAGCAGTATGCCTCCAAAAGGGAAGAAGCAGCGAAACCAGGGTCTATAAGACGCGCACGGAAGTCGTTCGTCCCAAACGTGAGCGGCAGGCAGTTCCAGGCATCCGCCAACACCAATTTCGCGCCTTCTTGCGCAGCACGAAGCGTTTCGCACGCTGCGTTGCCATCCACAGAAAAATTCAGCTCGTCTAAGATCTTGCCGCCCACCACCAAGCTGTGGGTAATGCCCCCCATAAGCGACACGGTGCGGTAGCGCGCCAAACATCCCGGGCGATGCTTCTGAGCTGCTGCCAAGTCGGTTGTTGCCCCAAGCGAAAGAAGCATAAGGCCGTCGTGCGCATCGGGCGCCTCGGCAATATAGCGCGCCGCCTCGCTTGTCTGGTCGCTCCCTGCATCTGCTCCCCGAAACACGGGAACGTCCAATCCCAACTCTTCGACCAAACGGCACGTGGCTTGGAACGTGTTGGCAGTCGTGTTGTTGCCGTGCGTGCAGCAGATGGCTTCGATGTGAACGTCGCCTAAGCCAAGCAGATACATCAAGGCCAGGCCGTCGTCGAACACGTTGCCAGGAATACCCATAGTGTTGTCGCACAGCACAACGATGCGTTTCATGGGTGCATACCTCTCTTTCCCCCCGCATGGGCTGCCCCATGGAAGTCCCTACATAGACGACCCCTTATGGGCGACCCCTGCATGAACATTCCCCGTACAGACGATCCCAAAGCCCGTCGTGCAGACTCCCTGGGCCCCTGAGCCCCCATCCTCAAGGGCTTAAGAGTAGTACTCGCGCTCCACAAGCGACAAGAAGGGGTCTTGCACATACTCCTGGATCTTTGCGAAGGTATCCGCGTTCGCCGCAGCACGGCCGCCCCCCACGTATTCGGAGAGCGCCATAGCAGACCAGGTAAGACCACGAAGGCAGGTAACTACCAGGTAGTCGTCCAGCCGGTCGCTCAGGCTATCGGTTGCAAAGCGCCTGTCAACCGCACGCACATACTGATCGACAAAACCTTCGACATCCGCACGGGTAAACTGTGTATCGGTCTTCCAAAACGTTGTGGTGGGTACCAAGAAATGCGCCAGGTCCTGCTCCACCTCTCCCAACACAGGTTTTTCCCAGTCGACAAGGTAGCCGCGCCGACCTGGGTTAATCAGGAAATTACTCGAGTTCACTTCCGTGTTTACCACATGAAGGTTTTCAGGTGCGGAACGCCGACGGTCAGACTGCGCGATGCCGTCGGCAACCTTGAACAGGGCATCGATGCGCGCCACCAACGAAGCATCTGCCCCATCCCAAGTGCGGTAGACGTTAAACATCTGCTCGCATTCATCCACAATGGCGGCCACCGGATGGCCAGGGGCCACCAGACCGCATTCGGAAGGTACGGCCACTGCATGAATGTCGGCAAGGATGGCAGCCGCTTCGGCCAGGTCGCAGGAGTAGTCGAGCGGACGTCCAGGAAGCAAGGTCTCCACACCAACGCCATAGGGCAGCTGCGCCTTGCTGCCGTCCACATAGACCGCCTGCGGTACACGACCGCTTGGCGCAAGCAAACGAAGCGCATTCATTTCGTATTCAATCTGGTGGTCAAGATGCATTTGCGACCCCAGGTTCACCCTGAACAAGTACCTGGCCTGCTCCTGGCTGCCAGCGCACACCAGCTTGTAGTTGACGTTGTACTCCCCTTGGGCAAAAGGTTCCAGGCGCAACACGTCGTCTGCCGCCGCACCGACTGCCTGGCGCAGACCAGCGTTTTCGTTGACGTATTGTTCCAGCTGGGAGACGTCTAGTATGTTGGTCGAATTGCTCATTGCACGCTGTCCTCTGGAACCACCGCAGAGACTTCCATAAGGTGGCTGACCGCTTCGACCGTTCTGGGGCCCAGCCTGAAGTCACCTGTGCTCACCTGCTTGCAAAGCTGATAGTAGTCCTGCGGCACATCGATGTCGAAGGTTTCACGCGAAAGGGCAACCTTGCGGCCGTAAGCACGGCACGCAGCCACCGCTTCGGTAAGCACGCTGCTGCCGCCGTAGTGCTTGCCTTCAAAAATTGCCGGGAAGGGCGTGCGTGTGCCAATGAGCCAATAGCCGCCGTCCGACGACGGGCCAAGCACCACGTCGGAATACGTAAGCGCACGCTGGGCAATCTCGATGTCGGTGCGCATGACGTCGGGCAAGTCGCTTCCCATAAGGATGCATCCGCCAGCGCCTGCGTCGAAAGCCATCTGCATGGCGTTGCTCATCCGCTGGCCCAGGCCAGACCCCTCTTGAGACACTATCGTTAATTCAACAGCTTCCGAAGCAGCCTGACGCACGTCTTCGATAAAGGCGTCGCGCAACGCTTCACCGCCTTCAATGTCGCGCCATTCGTCCGAATAGCACAGCATCAGGGGGCTTCCCAATGCCGCGAGCTTTTCGGCCAAATCCAACGCCATAGCACGCTGGAGCAGGGCGCACTCATCGGCAGAGAGGATCGGCAGAAGGCGCGTCTTTGTCCGTCCTGCTATGGGAATGCGCGTAAAGAGAATGATGGTACATGGCCGTTCGTTAGACACCCTGCTTCCTCCCTTCGCCGTAGATGCGCGCGATTTCGTCGATGTCGACGCCCTTGCGGTACAGATGGCGCAAATGGCGCATTTGGAACATGATGCGAACGTTACCGCCGCTTTCGAAACGACGGGGCGACGTGTAGACTTTCTCTGGCAGCTGCTTCGGCCAGCAAATGGCCTTGAGCCTGCGCGAAAGTTCGTAGTCTTCCATAATAGGAATGTCAGGCATGCCCCCTACCTGATCATACAGCGTGCGCTGGACGAAAATGGTTTGGTCCCCGAAAGGAATGCCCGACCGCCGCACACGCGCATTGGCAGCCCAAGAGCCAATCTTGCGGTCGAGCGTGTTAGTCGTGAAGCGCAGCGTCAGGCTTCCCCACAGCACGCCTGCATCAAGCGCCCTCCAAATAGCGCGCATCGATTCCGCCGGCACCATTGAATCTCCGTGCACGAACACGAGCGCGTCGCCTGTTGCGTGTTCGGCTCCCAGCCGGCACTGCGCCCCGCGCCCTTTCGCACTATGGAGCACGTCAAGCCCTTCGAGCATTTCGAGTGTGCGATCCATGCTTCCGCCGTCCACAAATAAAAGCTCGCTCACGCAGTCCCATTCCACAGCCCTGTCCAAAAACCGAGGAATAGACTCTTCCTCGTTGTACACAGGGACTATGACGGAAAGCCTGTTCACTTGCGTACACCTTCGCCTGCAGCCATAGCAGGGACGACCGGATTCGTGTTGCGGTCGAGCTTGCGCTTTGCGCGGTTCATGAACGCGTTGCCGGAGTCGGGCGCTTCGTCAACGCCCAAGATCACAGAAACGGGATGCCTGCAATTGTCGTACCCCATACGGGAGAACTGTCCCAAGCATGACGCACAGTAGGTGTAGAGCACACCGCCCTCTTCCTTCGATCGCTCGATGATCTTGCCACTGCAACTAGAAACGTACTCCGGTCCCTTGGAAGCCAGGTCGGCGCGCAGGCCGCAACAGCCTATCTTTTCCATGGTCTTCACCGCAGACAGGTCGCACTGTTGACGCAGATGCCCTTCCGTCGTACGCATCTTCTTGTCGGGGCAAGGAATGAACAGGCTCCCCGTGCCGAATTCAGTGCCTTCCAGTCCCAGTTCGTCCAAGATGGAGAACAGGTGCACCACTTCGCAATCCAGCTTTCCGGTAAGGTGCTTCGTGCAGCTGGGACAAAGCACTACCACGCGCTTGCACCCAAGGGCGTCGAACCGGCGTTGCAGATTGCGCAAGATGCGCGCAGCACTCTTGTGCTCTCCATACGACTCGACAGGATCGCCGCAGCAGTCGTATGCCACGCCGAATCCCGCTTCGCGGCACACTTGGGAAAGCTTGTCCATTGTGCGGGGAAATTGGGACGGAAATGCGCATCCAGGAAAAAGGATGGTATCGCATTGTTGTTTCGGATACGACTTGAAAGGGTAGTGCGCATGTTCTCCCACGCTGAGCAGTTTCGCCGTGTTCATGAAATGTCAGCCTTTCGCTTCAAATACCAGGCGACACCGAAAGACGCTGCGAACAGAGCAACTGCCACCAAAATGAGCGTCACCCTGTTTTCGGCATCGACAATTCCCGCAGCGCCAATGGTATACGCCGCCGTGCCAGGCAAGATGAACAACGCCGAATAGAGGGCATACGGAGCAAACCGGATGTCGGTCACCCCGTACGCGAAGTTCTGCAAATTGAAGGGAAAGACTGGGACCAAGCGCGTCACTGCCAGCAGGAACACGTCAGATTTGTCTGCCCCTTCAAAAAGGAACTTGTTGAGCGTTTTGTTCTTCTCTAGCTTGGGCTTCAGGGCGTCTTTCAGGAAATAACGTCCTGCCAAGAACGCGCCACAGGCGCCAATCGTCATGGACAACCAGCACAGAAACGTGCCCATGATCGGACCGAAGATGGCCCCTGCTGCAAGTGCGAACAAGATGCCCGGCAGTGCAAGCACCACGCTTCCCACAATGGAAACCACCACGTAGACGACGCACGCAAGCGCATAGTTTTCGGAAATCATGCTGCTCAGCATCGACTGCAGCTTTCCGCTGGCAATCCAGTCGGACCAACCGAAAAAGTGGTTTGCAACAACGACGGCCACGATCAAGGCGATGAATACCCATACTTTCGCGTTTTTCACCGGACACCCCCTTTCGCAAGAAAACCGGCGAGGCGCTACGCGCACCTCGCCGGACAATAAGCGTTATGCGCAGGAATTGATAAAGCCCCTACGCTTCCTTTGCTGCGGCAATGACGCTGTCGTTTTCCTCTTTCGTCATCAGATCCTTGTTGCGGCTCTTGAAGATCGTGTAGATGATCATGACCAAGATGGCAACCGAGAACGCGATGAGCAAGCCCATGAACAGCGTGCGCGCACCGCCGGTAAGCGTGCCGCCAACGTAGGAATACACGATGGTGGCGGGAAGCTGTCCGATGCCCGTGGCAATGAAGAACTTCCAGAACCCCATGCCGGTCAGGCCAGCCGCGTAACTAACATAGTCAAACGACATGAACGGCAGCAGGCGGCAGATGAGGATGGCATGCGTGCCGAACTTCTCGAAGAACTTGTCGATGGTCTTGAGTGCGCCACTTGTCATGAAGTGGGCCACGGCGTCGCGGCCAAGGATGCGTGCGATGTAGAAGCACAGCGCGGCTCCCACCATGGCCGACGACCACGACAGGATGGCGCCCTGCCACCAACCGAACACCACAGCATTGGACAGCGTGATGATGAACGCGGG
>JAFUCW010000360.1 GCA_017459485.1 Eggerthellaceae bacterium
ACCTGAGCTTCGCCATCCGCGGCTATGTGACGGCCGCGCGCGCCAAGAGCGACTTCAGCTCGCTGACCGCAGCCGGCCTCACGACCACTATCGTCTTGCAGGCCTTCATCATCGTCGGCGGTGTCACCAGACTCATCCCGCTCACGGGCCTGACGCTCCCCTTCATCAGCCAGGGCGGTTCTTCGCTGCTGGCAAGCTTCATTGCCGTGGGGCTGCTGCTCAAATGCGGCAACGAAGGCACCGGCATCGGAACCGAAATGACCACGAACGCACGCAGGCCCGTTTCCTCCGAAGACGGCGTGCTTGGCCGCGTGGCGCTCGGCAAGCGCCTTACCGGCCTAATGGTCGTGTTTTCGGTCATGTTCGCGCTCCTTGTGGCGAACCTGACCATCATCATGGTCGTCCAAGCGGACAGCTACCGGTCGCTGCCGTCCAACAGCCACACGCTCATGCGCCAAGCGAACCGGGAGCGCGGCACCGTTTCCACGGTCGACGGCGTCGTGCTGGCAGAAAGCGTGCCCAACGGAGACGGCACCTACGTGCGCACCTACCCATCGGGCGACCTTGCGTCGCACGTCATCGGCTACTCGAGCGTGCGCTTCGGCGCAAGCGGCATAGAGGGATCCATGGCCGAAACGCTGCAAGGAGACGAGCATTTCTCGTCCTGGAACGACGTCCTCAAATCCTACGCGGGCATCGCGACAAGCGGCAACGACGTGCGCCTGACCCTCGACTCAAGGGTGCAGCGCGCCGCCCAGGATGCCCTTGCCGGCTACAGCGGGGCCTGCGTGGTGCTCGACCCCACAACCGGGGCAGTGCTCGCACTTGCCAGCTCCCCCACCTACGACGCCTCTGGGTTCGAATGGATGCTCGAGCAAGGCGAAGGAGACGCGCTCTACAACCGTGCGACCCAAGCCCTCTACGCCCCCGGGTCGACGTTCAAGATCGTCACGCTTGCCACGGCCCTGGACAACAACATAGCATCGGAAGACACCGTCTTCGAAAGCCCGGGATCTATGGAAATCGGCAACGCGAGCGTATACAACTACGACCGGAACGACCTGGGTGCGATTACGCTTTCGGAAGCCACCCAATGGTCTTCGAACACCGTGTTTGGCCAGTTGGGAGCGAAAATTGGCCCCGACCTGCTCGTGCGCAGCGCCGACGAGTTCGGGTTCGACCGCGACGTCGACTTCGAAATCCCGCTTTCGACTTCGCTCATGCCCAACCCCAGCGAAATGACCGAATGGGAAACGGCATGGGCTGCAGTGGGCCAGCCCGTCGGCGAACACGAAAGCCCCGCGGGACCCCAAGCGACCGTGATGGAGATGGCCCTTGTCGGAGCGGCGATCGCCAACGACGGCACCATTCACAAGCCCTACCTGGTCGACAGCATCTACGACATAGATGGAACCCGCCTTTCGACCACGTCTTCTTCGGTGCTTTCCCGGCCGCTTGACGCTCCGACCGCCCGCCGTGTCAAGGACGTCCTGGAGACCGTCGTGGACTCGGGCACCGGCACCGGGGCGGCAATCTGGGGGGTCAGCGTCGCAGGAAAGACAGGCACGGCAGAGACGGGCAACGACGTAGACAACTCGTGGTTTGTCGGCATGGGACCTACGCAGGATTGCAAGGCGGTGGTAGCAATCGTCCTCGAAGAGGGCGCAGATGGTAACACCGATGCCGCAACCCGCGCGAATAATGTGTTGCTTACTGCTTTAGAGGTGCAAGATGCGCTGTAAATACGCTATGCTATGGTATTGGGATATATCCTATGCCTTTAGCATGTGTCCAAAAGGAGTTTAAACGTGAACGGAAGCATGGTCGGCAAGGTCTTTACTAACCGCTATCAAGTTACGGAACGCATTGGCATCGGCGGCATGGCCGAAGTGTATCGCGCGCAAGATCTTGTGCTTGGGCGCATGGTCGCCGTGAAAGTCATGCTCCCGCAGTATGCAGCGGACGAGGAGTTCACCAAGCGGTTTCGCCAGGAAGCTGCAAGCGCCGCCAACTTGTCAAGCCCCTACATCGTCAACGTCTACGACTGGGGCCAGGACGACGGCACCTACTACATTGTCATGGAGTACGTACGCGGCTCGGACCTAAAGACCGCCATCAAGCAGCGTGGGGCCATCAATCAGCGCAAAGTTGCAGAAATCGGTGCCCAGGTATGCCAGGCGCTCTCCGTTGCCCACAACCAGGACATCATCCACCGCGACATCAAGCCGCAAAACATCATGGTCCAGCCCGACGGCAACGTCAAGGTGATGGACTTCGGCATCGCACGTGCGAAGAACTCGATGCATGGAGAAACTAACGCCGTGCTCGGCACTGCGCACTACATCTCCCCTGAACAGGCCCAAGGCAAAGAGCTTACCGCCGCCAGCGACATCTACTCCCTGGGCGTCGTGCTCTACGAAGCCTCGACGGGAAAGCTCCCCTTCGAAGGACCCGACTCCGTCAGCGTTGCCACCAAGCAAGTCCAAGAGCTCCCCGTTCCTCCGTCCCAGGTCAACCCCGACATCAATCCTGCGCTCGAATCGATCATCATGAAAGCGCTCGAAAAAGACCCCACGAACCGTTTCGAAACCGTGGGCGACATGAAGCATGCGCTCAACGACTTTTTGGCCGGACGTGCCGTCAACCTTGACGAAGGCGTTGGCGTCGCTGCGGGCACCGCCGCAACCGAAGCGCTCGTGCGCAACAGCGGCCCCCTCTACGACAACACCACGGTCATGCAGGGCGTCAACTACGGACAGCAGCAAGGGGTCTATTCCGACCAACCCCGCACCTACCTTGCCGAAGAGGAAGACGAAAACCGCGGAGGAGCGGGGCGCACGGCAGCCATCGTGCTTGCCATACTTGCCGCTTTGGCGCTTATCGGCGCTGCCGCATACTTCCTGCTCGGCAACGGCGCGGCATCCTCGTCTTCGTCCTCTTCGTCCAGCTCCACCCAGTCGTCTTCGTCGCAGGTTTCGGTTCCCGACGTTGCAGGAAAGACCGTCGAGGAGGCCACGGCCCTGCTCGAACAGGCAGGACTGAAGGTCGCAAGCACCCATGAAACGACCGACGACACCTATCCTGCCGGCCAGGTCGTGCGCACGGATCCCGCCGTGGGCGCAGGCATCGCTCCGGGCACGGCCGTAACGCTCTATGTTTCCTCGGGCAAGGAGCAGGTAAGCGTTCCCGACCTGTCCGGAAACGACGGGAACGGAGCCAAGCAGCTCATCGAGGCCGCAGGGCTAAAAGCCCACGAAGGAGCTTCGGAGCACTCGGATTCCGTCGAAGAGGGCAAGGTCATCAGGCCGGAGCCCGAAGCCGGGGCCATGGTCGACGCAGGCTCGACGGTCACCTACATCCTTTCCCCGGGATCCGACAAAGTCGAAGTTCCCGACGTCATGGGCAAGAGCGAAGCCGAAGCCAC
>JAFUCW010000361.1 GCA_017459485.1 Eggerthellaceae bacterium
CGATCAGACGGTCATCTCCTATGCCATTGCGCAACTGCAGGAAGCGGGCGTTATCGACAAGGACGCCTACGTCAACAACCTTTGCACTGGCCAGGCAAGCGGTTCGCCCGATGCGGCGACGTCCATAACAATCGGCCACTACTACAACCTTGGCACCGGCGAAGTGGAGTACGGCGACGCCGAGAAGGCGGCCGTTGCCCAGGCCGACAACGTAGTTTGTTTCTCGAAGATGTTCAGTCTTCCTGCCCTGCAGCCCACTGGCGCCATTTACCAGGGGATAAGTCAGGTTCTTGCCGATGCGCATGCCGCGGGAGCCAAGTTCGTCTTGCTCAGCGGCACCCTGCCCTACGATGCGGCGCGCTACACAGATGCCGATGCCATCGTGCTAGCGTACATGAGCTCGGGCATTGCCATCGACCCCACAGACCGAGACGCCCAGACGGGCTCGGCAAGCGCCTACAACGCTAACCTGAGCGCAGGCATCGAAGCGATGTTCGACAACAAGGCTCCTACGGGCACGTTGCCGGTGAACATCCCGGTTATGGCGACGGGCGAAGACGGCACGGTTTCCTATTCGTCCAACCTACTCTACGAGCGTGGCTTCGGGCTGAGCTATGCCTACCAGTTCACTGCAGGCATGGAAGGCACGCACGAGGGAGGCTCGTCTGCGGTCCTGGACTTCGCCACCAATGCGCGCAACGACAAACTCACGGGCATCGTGGTCGATGGCGCGCAGGTAGATGCTGCGTCCTACACTTCGACCTGGGGCCAGACGCGTTTGCAGCTTGGCGCAGACTTCCTGAACTCGCTTCCGGCAGGAGAGCATGTGCTGCAGGCTGTGTACGACTACGACGGCCAGGAGGTGGTTGCGCAGACGACGTTTGCCACCACGGCTGTGCCCGATCCTTCCCCGAGCGATCCATCGTCCAGCGATTCGGCTTCCTCCAAGTCCTCCTCGTCCGGGGCGGCCTCGAGCGGCCAGCAGCAACCGTCCAAGCCGGCGGGCACCAGTAGTTCTGCTGCAGCCACCTCGACAACGTCCAAGACGTCGGCCGCGCAGACGGCAGCGACCTCCAAGCAAGCTGCCGCCAAGACGGCAGACGAGGCTCCTCTTGCCGTGTTGGCCACCGTGCTTCTGCTCTCGATGGCAGGTGTCGGCCTCGCGCAAAGAAGAATGCACGACTAGCAGCCCGCGTGTAAAGTTCCCTTATGCGGCTTCGGGTGTTACACTGCTTGACAGGTGATTGTTCTGAGAGGGAGCAGTGTGGATAAGATGTCGAATGGCAATGAACAAGAGATTCTTGCAATCGAAGGCGAACCAAGCAGGAGCGACATGCATAGCAATTCCGTGCAAGCCGAAGGCAGCGTAGGTGCAGAGTTGACCTCTTGGCTCGACGGCAACAAGACCGTAAAGATCGTATCGGTGGCAGTACTGCTTGTTTTGGCGCTGGTTTCCGCGTTCCCTGCCGGAAGTTACTTCTCTTCGCCCGACGCGTATAAGGGAACCATTGCCTCGCTCGATGAAAAGCAAGGTGTGGTCACGGGCCTTATGGCAGTTTCAGTGGCAACGTCAACCGCCATCACGGCCCTTCCGAACGACATTGGGTCTCCCATAGCCGAGCGCCTGGCGAACCTGAGCGGGGACTTCCTCATCATCCTTACCGCAATCTATCTCGAGAAATTCCTGCTAACCACTTTTGGATTTGCGGCCTTCCGAATACTCATACCTCTTGCGTGCATTTTGGCTATTATCGCCGTTGTGCTCGTGGGCAAGGCTGGAATACGAAGTGCCCTTGGGCGCGTCGCCGTTAAAATGCTCTTGCTTGCAGTTACGGTTGCGATCGTCGTTCCCTTGAGCATTTTCATCTCGGATAAGATGGAAGAGACTCACAATGTCTCCGTTTCGAACATGCTCGAAGAATTCTCGGGTGAGGAAAACGTGGTGGAAGGCTTGGTTGCCGAAGGCCAAGATGGCGCAACTGCGAGCAGCCAAGACGATACGGCCAGTTCGCAGGATAGCGCTTCGCAAAAAAACGATGCGGGAAGCTTCTTCGACAGGATTGTGTCGGGCGCTTCCGACTTCATCAGTGAAACAACCGGTGGCATTGCCAAGTCGTTTGACGACATTAAGCAAAAAGCCCTCAACCTGCTCAATCGGCTTACGGATTCCCTGGCGTTGCTGATCGTGACGTCTTGCATAATCCCCATTCTTGTCCTGCTTCTGTTCCTGTGGATAGTCAAGCTGATATTGGGAGTGGATGTCGACGCCGCCACGCGATTCATAAAGCCAAGGGCTTTCGGCGGAACGAGAAGGATGCGGTAGGTCCTGATTGGGGAAAAGCGATGAGCCGCCACGACGACCTGACGGCCCTGACCTACGGCGAGCCGCCCCATATCGACCA
>JAFUCW010000362.1 GCA_017459485.1 Eggerthellaceae bacterium
AATTGGAGACGTTCCAACAATGGGACAGATGCTTGCCGCCCTTGGTCGAGTACGCGCTCGTTGAACGAAAGCCACGACAGTTCGCGGTTCTGCATATAGGAAACGAAATGCTTGTTGGTCATGGTTCCCCCTTGTAGCAATTCGTGCAGGAATGTGCCTCTTTTCAGCACATGCATTGTATCGTATTTCTGTAACGAGTGTTGATTGCTGCACCCCCCTTTCAGGCGAAAGGCAAATGCGTTTCTCGTGTCGACTCGCAATAAAATGGTACCGAATCCCGATTCGTTGACTCATGAATGAATGTTACCCAAGAATACCCTTCTGCTTTTGCCAAGTGCCGACGAGAGCACTAAGATTGAGTGCGTAAAGTACGCAAGTGGCCTACACCCTGCGGACCGGTCAAGAGAAGGATTAATGCGTGGCTACGAAACACGTGCAATGGTGACGCGAATGCAGCTGACACACCAGGATGCGTTCGCCGTTCTCTGCGTGCAGGCGGCGGACGAAGGGCGTGGACCGGTCCTCTTCGGAGACTCCATCGAGCGTGTTCGAGATGTAGTGGGACCTTTTCTGGTGGGGGACCTCTTCCCCGAAATCTATTTTGAGTTTCCCCTTGCGGGGGACCCGTTTCTTGACGTGACGGTGCTGCTTGGCTCTCTTGCGCCCGGCACGCGCATCGACTCTCCGCTCGCTGAAGGGACAGGTGCCGTACTTGACTTCTACTCCCGCGCGCGCGAACAGGACGACGGCATCGCATTCGGCTTCGAGCTGGACTGTGGAAAGGATGCTGTTCCTGCTGCCGCTTTGCACTTCCAGCCCAGGAACAACAAGGGGTTGGTCGTGCCGTTCTGCGCGTCTGTCGGAGAGCCCGAACGCGCGGACCTCTATCTTGCGCAAGACGATCGGATGCCTGAAGGCTGGGACCTTTCCTTTTTCGGCCTGTTTCGCGGGCGCCCTGGGTTCCCTTTGCGTGTGTGCGGCTACTTTGACGAGCAGGAAAGGCTCAACTGCGCGACGGACCCCGCACGCATCGAACGCGCGTTTGCGCAGGCAGGGTTTGCTGCATGTGCCCCGGAGATGTGTGCGCAGGTGGCGCAGGCGCTGTCGCTCGCTCCCCAATCGGCGGATTTTCAGTTCGACGTCTTTCCCGACGGCAGCCTTGGAGACTCCTTTGCCGTGGACCTTTCCTTCGATCGCATGCCCTCGGACGAAATTCGGGAGTCGTTTGCGCACGGTGCCGGTGCGATGCTCGTGGCACAGCTCAAAGAATGGGGCATTGCCGACAGCCGTGTCGACCTTGTTCCCGACATGGCCTTCACTCGTGCGTTGCTCATGGAGCACGACGATGGAACGACCAGAGGCTACGCCTTTGTTCTTGCGCCGGGATGGCTTAAAGTTCGCTGGCGCAACGGGGTGCTTCAGCCCGCAAAGATGTACCTGCGCGCTCATGCCGGATTTATCAAGGACGACGAATAGGCCTGCATTGGCTTTATTCCAAAAGGTTTATGCTGGTAAAGACAGTCTCTTCGGAAAGCCTGCGAGGGCGGGTGAAGAGGGGCAGCATCGGGCTACGCCCAGATAGCGGCTTTGTCAAGAGCCGGCGAATGGCGGCCCAAACGAGAAAGGAAGAGCCATGCTCATTACGACATCCGACGTAATCCCCGGCAAGCAGATCGAGGCGCTCGGCCTTGTGCGCGGCAACGTGGTCACGTCCAAAAACGTGGGGCGCGACATCATGGCAGGTTTCAAGAACATGGTCGGCGGAGAAATCAAGAGTTACACCGACATGATGAACGAGGGTCGCGATATTGCCGAGCAGCGCATGATCGCCGAGGCCCAGCAACTTGGCGCCAACGCCATTATCTGCGCACGCTATGCGAGTTCGTCGGTCATGGAGGGCACTCAGGAAATGCTCGCCTACGGCACCGCTGTCCGCTACGTGTAATCTCCCGAACGAATGAGTCAAAGGGACGGAGACATTTCTGGCAGGGGGCGGGGAAGGTGCCTGGCTCGGCAGCGCCTGGCAGAGGGGCAGATCATGCGTTCCTTGACGCACCTGCGGGCTTGATGCCGTAGATGGCAAGCAACACGCCTGCGCCCATCAGGCACGACCCGATTCCAGAGATGACGATGGAGGTGTCGGTCGCAAAGGTGTTCACCAACCCAAAGGACGCGAACGACGCGCGCATCGTTTCCAGTTCGGAAAAAGCAATGTTTTGGGTGGCGTTGGCGGACCCAAGCCGGTCGGACACGATGGCCGGCATGGCCGTGACCCCGCCGCCGTAGGCGAACGACAGGATGCAGAACGCAACGGCGTATACCGTCCCGCTTGTTGCCACCAGCATTGCCACGGCAACCGCCATGATTGCGAACACGCTGAAGAGCGCAAGCTTTCTGCCAATGCGGTCGCTTAGGCTGGGCAAGGTGAACCGACCGGTAATCTGTACGATCGACGCGGCGCTCA
>JAFUCW010000363.1 GCA_017459485.1 Eggerthellaceae bacterium
GCATCAAGGCGAAGGGCGGCCTGGGCTATTTGAAGTCCATTGCGCCTTCTGGCCTTCCGGCCCCCATGGTGCCCATCATCTGGTTCTTCGAGCTTATTTCGCTGGTGCTGCGCTGGTTGACACTTGCCGTCCGACTCTACGGCAACATGTTCGCCGGCCACATGGTCCTGGGCATCTTCGCTCTTGCCACCAGCGTCTTCATCCAGACGGCCATCCAAGGTGCCGGCCCCGTGGTCGCGCTGCCTTCGATCGGCTGGTTCGCACTGCTGGTTGCCATGTACGCGCTGGAGACCTTGGTGGCCTTCTTGCAGGCGTATGTGTTCACCATCCTTTCCGCTGTGTACGTGTCGCTGGCGACCAGCGAACACTAGGAAAGCGCCCGTCCGCAGCGCACGCGGACGCTGAAATATGGGATCTATGTCGGGAAACCGACTGGACAAAGTAGGAATGGTTTCGGAAAGGCCGGGACCGCGTATAAGGAGGAAACAGTGGAAACTACCTTGATCATCAGTGCCCTCAAGGTCGTCGGCTATGGCCTTGGCGCCATCGGCCCCGGCATCGGCATCGGCATCGCCGCCTATGGCTGCTGCGTTGCTACTGCGCGTCAGCCTGAACTGGCAGGCCGTATGTTCACCAACTTCATCATTGGTGCTGCACTGGCCGAAGCCCTCGCACTTATCGGCTTTGTTCTTACGTTCATTATGTAAGCTTCAACCTAAATGCATGTGTAAGCCGCATGTGAGGCTGAAAGGAGTAATGAACGTGAAAGACAAGATCAGAACAGCACAATGCGGGGTCGCCGCCTTTGTTGCGGCCGCCTATACGCTCGGCGTGCCTTCGCTTGCTTTCGCGGAAGAGAAGACGGGCATGGCAGTCATCCTGCCCGACATGCTCGAGTTCATCCCCATGCTTGTCGCCTTCATTATCTTGTGGATCGTGCTTGCCAAGTTCGGCTGGCCTGTATTCGACAAGATGCTGCAGAAGCGCTCGGACACCATCCAGGCGGACCTGCAGAAAGCAGAAGACGCCCGCATCGAAGGCGAGCGCACCTTGGCCGAATACAAGCAGGAGCTTGACCAGGCCAAGATGCAGGCTGCCCAGATTATCGCGGACGCCAAGCAAACCGGCGAAGCCGCACGCGCCGACATCACTGCGCAAGCGCAGCGAGAGGCCGCGGAGATGATCGACAAGGCACGTGCCGCTATCGAAACCGAAAAGAAGGTTGCCGTTTCGCAGCTGCAAGGTTCGGTGGCGGACACTTCCGTTGCCGTCGTGTCCAAGCTATTCGGCTCTGGGCTGACCGACGACGAGCATCGCGCGCTTATTGAGCGCTACGTTAACGAGGCGGGCAGTTTCGATGCCAGCTAATCGTTACCAAGCAAAGGCAGAGGTCGACATCTACGCCAAGACCTTGCTTGAGCAGCTGAACGAAAAGGGCGGCATCGACGCCGTGTTGGAAGCGCGTAGTCAGATGGAGCAGATTGTTGCCTACAATCGCAGCCACATCGACCTGACGCGCGCCGCTTCCGATTTGACCATGCCACCCGAGAAGCGGGCGGAACTGGTGCGCGGCGTGTTCGGTGGCGCAAGCCCCGAACTTGCAAGCACTCTGGGCGTTATGGCAGAACGCGGCGGCTTGGAGATTTTGCCCCGTGTGTTGTCCAGCTTCAATGAGCTGATCAGCAGCCAGCTTGGGGTTACGGTGGTGGACGTTGTCACGCGCGTTGCGCTCGACGACCATCTGCGCGACCTTATCAAAAATAAGGCGAAAAACGAGCTGGGCGGTACGGTGGTTCTGCGCGAGCAGATCGACACCGGCATGCTTGGCGGCATCATCATGAGCGCGGGCTCAAGGCGCATCGATGCCAGCATGAACACCATGCTGGAAGGTGTGCGCACCACGCTCAAGAAGACTAGTTAGGGAAGTAGGTGAAGAAGTGACTGAGATTACCGCACAGTCGATCGACGAGGCGCTGCGCGCGCAGTTGGACGCGCTGGACACCAACGTCGAGTCTCGCGAAATCGGCACGGTTATCCAGGTCGGCGACGGTAATGCCCGCAGGGCCGGCCTGAAGGACGCCAAGGCTGGCGAGCTTCTCGACTTCACCGGTGAAGGCGGCAAGACGGTGTATGGCCTTGCCCAGAACCTCGAAGAAGACGAAGTGGGCGCCGTGCTCCTGGGCGACGTCACCGCTATCAAGGAAAACGACCAGGTGCACACCACCGGTCGCATCGTGGAGGTCCCCTCTGGTCGGGGCATGCTCGGCCGCGTGGTGAACCCCCTTGGCCAGCCCATCGACGGCAAGGGCCCCATCGAGGCCGAAGGCTATCGTCCTGTGGAGTTCAGGGCCCCCGGCGTTATCGAGCGCCAGCCTGTGAACGAACCCATGCAGACGGGTATCCTGGCAATCGACTCGATGATCCCCATCGGCCGCGGCCAGCGCGAGCTGATCATCGGCGACCGCCAGACCGGCAAGACGGCCATTGCCATCGACGCCATCATCAACCAAAAGGGCCAGGACATGATCTGCATCTACGTGGCTATCGGCCAAAAGGCCTCCACGGTTGCAAACCTGGTGGAAACGCTGGAAAAGCACGGTGCCATGGACTACACGATTATCGTGTCGGCCACCGCGTCCGATTCCGCGCCGTTGCAGTACATCGCTCCCATGGCCGGTGCCGCCATTGGCGAATACTTCATGTACAACGGCGAAAACGGACAGCCTGCCAGCGCGGACAATCCAGGCCGCCATGTGCTGTGCATCTACGACGACCTGTCCAAGCAGGTCGTTGCCTATCGCCAGATGTCGCTGACGCTGCGCCGTCCTCCGGGACGCGAAGCGTATCCCGGCGACGTGTTCTACCTGCACTCCCGTTTGCTGGAGCGCGCCGTCAAGATGTCCGACGAAAACGGCGGCGGCAGCCTGACGGCATTGCCCATGATCGAAACGCAGGCAGGCGACGTGTCAGCCTACATCCCCACGAATGTCATTTCGATCACCGACGGCCAGATCTTCCTGGTGACGGACCTGTTCTTCCAGGGCCAGCGCCCCGCCGTCGACGTCGGCATCTCGGTTTCGCGCGTAGGCGGTTCCGCGCAGGTGAAGGCCATGAAGCAAGTGGCCGGCTCCCTGCGCCTGGACTTGGCAAGCTACCGCGAACTGCAGGCGTTCACTCAGTTCGGCTCCGACCTTGACAAGGCCACCCAGCAGCAGCTGGCACGCGGTGCCCGCATGACCGAGCTGCTCAAGCAGGGTCGCTACGTGCCGATGCCCGTCGAAGAGCAGGCCATTGCCATCTATGCAGGCGGCCATGGCTTCCTGGACAGCATCGAGGTCGAAGACGTGGTGCGCTTCCGTGGCGAACTGCTTGACTACCTGCGTGGCAGCCATGCAGACGTGCTGGAAGCCCTTCGCAGCGAAAAGAAGTTCACCGACGACATCGAAAGCCGCCTGGACGCTGACATCGAGCAGTTCAAGGGGCAGTTCGCTGCGTCGGAGGCTAAGGAGTAGGGCGGAGTTAAGGTATGCCGAATCTACACGACCTAGAGAGGCGCATCAACTCCGTCAACTCGACGAAGCAGATTACGCGCACCATGGAAATGGTGGCCGCTGCGAAAATCCGCAAGGCTACCGAGCGCGTGGACGCCGCAACGCCCTATTCTGCTTCCATGGCCGAAATGCTGGGCAACGTGGCGGATAGCGCCGGCACTCTGGAGAACCCGCTTCTTTCCGTCCATGACGACGAAAAGAATGTGCTCTACGTTGCCGTGGTGTCCGACCGCGGGCTTGCCGGCGGCTTCAACAGCAACGTGCTGCGCCACGTCGAGCGCGCCGTGCACGAAGCGCAGGCCAAGGGCGCGAGCGCCCATGTGGTTGCGTGCGGCAAGAAGGCTATCACCTACTTCAGCTTCCGCGGGATCGACCTGGACCTGGTCTTCACCGACCTTTCCGCCGATCCTACGCTAGACGAGGCGCTGCAGATTGCAACGTTGGCCATCGAAGGTTACACGGCAGGCGACTACGATCGCGTCGTGCTGGTGTACAACCACGCGAAGAACGCTGCCGAACAGCAGCTGCGCGAAGAGGTGGTGCTCCCCATCGACGCGGACAGGCTTGGCACTCCCGCTAAGGCCACCGGCGAAGAGGCCGATACCGCCACTTTGAAGGGCGACCCGATCTTCGAGCCCGACGCCGACGCCGTGCTGGACAGCTTGCTTCCCGCGTACGTGAAGACGACCATCTACCACGCGCTGGTGGACAGTGCGGCTGCCGAACAGGGCGCGCGCCGTACCGCCATGAAAAGTGCAACCGACAACGCGAACGAGATGGTGGAGACGCTCCAGCGCTTCTACAACCGCGTTCGCCAAGGCGCCATTACCACCGAGATCAACGAAATCGTTGGCGGCGCAGCAGCTTTGGAGGAATAAAGAATGGCAACAGAAACCAACAAACAAGGGGCAGTGGGACGTATCGTGCGCATCGTCGGTCCCGTTATCGACGTGGAGTTCCCGCAAGATGCCATCCCTGCCATTTACAACGCGCTCACGGTGGATGCCGAAACGCCCATCGGCCGTGTAAGCTGCGTGCTGGAAGTGCAGATGCACCTTCCCGGCGACTTGGTGCGTGCCGTGGCCATGTCCTCGACCGACGGCCTGAGTCGCGGCCTGGAAGTCCAGGACACGGGCAACCCGATCA
>JAFUCW010000033.1 GCA_017459485.1 Eggerthellaceae bacterium
GAGTCTCCCTTTGCGGTGACGTAGCCGCCGTAGATGCTTATCTCACCACCATGGCCGCCTCGTGCACCACCGCCGATACCTGCTGCATTGGCTCCGCCTGTGGATGTGATTGTACCGCCGTAGATATTGATCGAACTCTCATTGCTGGCAGTTCCGCCCGCACCGATACCCGCGCCGCCGTTGGAGCTATGGGAGCCGCCCGTCACCTCGATGGTGCCGCCATAGATGTTGATGGTGCCGTTGCTCTCTCCTGCGTTTCCGCCGATGGCCGCGGTGTCGGCTTTCGACCTGCCTACTATCAGTTTTCCGGTGCCTTGCGCTTGCCCGTAGATGTTGAGCGTACTGCCCTTGCCCACATGGATGCCGTTTTCGAATGTAATTGTCTTGCCATCCATCAAGATGAGGTTCGCCGTGGCACCGTTGTCCACCGACACTCTATCGCTGATTACCAGCTCGTCTAAGTCGCGGGTGTACCACCAGCCATTGTGCCATTCCAAATGGCCGTTAGTCATCCACACCATGTCGTCTTGGGTCTTGGCCGTATCCACGACCTGCCCATTCCCCCAGCTCCTGTCGACGTACTGGGTGGCCGGCGCGTCGCCGGCGTACGCGTTCGCCGTGCCCCACAGCAGCAGCGCCGCAAATGCCATGGCGATTGCCGCCAAAACGGACGAAATATTACGGGATACAGACTTCGCGGTCATGGCGAACCCCTTTCACTTCCCTACGTAAGCCAAACATGCTTCTACGTACTATTAGGCAGTAAGCTCCGAAAACGTCTTGCGTCTTCCCCGGCTGGAAGCGGACCCCGCCATGCGCATGGCCGGCCGCCCCCGCCCGCTTGCTTCGCGCACACCAGCGCCAGCTAGCGGCGGAGAACACGCTTTGCCTATATTATCCAACCTCCCGCCCTGAAAAGGAAGAGGGGGTTTCCAGATTGTCATCACTCATGGACAAGCTCAAGGCCCGAAACTTTCCGCCGAAACTTTCCGCCCCCGGGCGGCAGGCGCCTGCCCTTGCGGAGCGTCGGACCAGCGGACCCGCGCAGGAGGCCGGGCGGGGACCGATTAGCGTACACACTTTCGGGTTTCGGGCCTCTGGGGGATGCGCGAGCTGGGGTTTCGCAGTGCGCGCGAGAAAGTCTGTACATTAATTCGCGGGGCAGGCACTGGCCGGGGTCCGGAATGTGCCGAATCAACCGGCCCCGACTCATACCCCGACACACCGCCTCACCCAGCCCGATGATGAAAAATACTCGCCCTCATCCCGTCCTACACGGCTATGCGCTCGTGCGCTGGTACAATTCCGACTGATGCGAAACAGCCGTTCTTGAAAGGAGCGCGAACATGATTCACTTTGTAGGTGCGGGCCCTGGCGGAGCCGACTTGATCACGGTGCGCGGCGCCAACCTGCTTGCAGAAGCAGACATCGTCATCTACGCAGGGTCGCTGGTGAATCCCGCTCTGCTCGAATACTGCAAGGAAGGCTGCGAGATTCACAACTCTGCATCCATGACGCTCGAGGAAGTGATCGAGGTCATGGAGGCAGGCGAAGCGGAGGGCAAGATGTGCGTGCGCCTGCACACGGGCGACCCGTCGCTCTACGGTGCACACCGCGAGCAGATGGACGAACTGGACAAGCTGGGCATCGCCTACGACGTGGTGCCGGGCGTTTCGTCCTTCTCGGGCGCGGCTGCGGCGGTCTGCGCGGAGTACACGCTTCCCCAGATTTCCCAGTCGCTTATCATCACGCGCATGGAGGGCCGCACGGCGGTTCCCGACGGCGAAAAGCTTGCCGCCATGGCGTCGCACGGCTGCTCGATGGTGCTCTTCCTTTCCACCAGCCTGCTCGAAGCCGCACAGGAAGAGCTGGTTGCCGGAGGGTACTCCCCCGACACCCCTGCAGCCATCGTATACAAGGCCACTTGGCCCGACCAGGCCGTCTACCACTGCACGGTGGGCACGCTGGCGCAGACGGCGAAGGAAAACAACGTGACCAAAACCGCGCTCATGCTGGTAGGAGACTTCCTTTCTGGCCCCATCGAACGCTCCAAACTCTACGACCCCAGCTTCACTCACGAGTTCCGCACTGCCAGCGAATGATTCATTGTAGCTAGTGCATTTTATCGTCTTACCATTATGAAGATCGAGAGCATAGCATTCACGGAGCGAGGCTGCCGACTAGTGTGCCAGCTGCGTGATGCGCTCAACGCTGCGGGACATGAGGTTCGAGTTTGCGCGCCGAAGCGCTATGCCGACAAGTTCGGTGCAAACGTCTACGACACGTTCGAGGATTGGACGCGCGACGCGTTCGAATCCGCCGAAGCGCTGCTGTTCGTGAGCGCCACCGGCATTGCCGTGCGCGCCATTGCGCCCTACGTGAAAGACAAATTCGTGGACCCTGCGGTGATCAGCATCGACGAGGGCGGGTCCTTCGTGGTCCCCTTGCTTTCCGGTCATGTGGGCGGAGCGAACGACCTTGCGCGCGAAGTGGCGGCCGCCTGCGGTGCTCAGGCGGTTATCTCCACGGCTACCGACGTCAACGGTGCGTTCGCCATCGACGAATGGGCACGCAAGCAGGACCTGGCCATCTTGGACCGCGTGGTTGCCAAGGAGGTGTCCGCCGCAGTGCTGGCCGGCACTGCCGTGGGTTTCGCAAGCGACTTTCCCTACGATGGCGCCTTGCCGCGAGGCTTCCACCTGCATTCTGACAAGGGGACAGATCATTTGTCATATTTCTCCCCACATGACAAGAATACAGGTCATGTAGAGCAATCCTCCTCTTGCCTCAATTGCGGTGAAGAATCCTCCATCGGCAATAGGACAAATGACCTGTCCCCTTGTCATGATTTGGGGGTAAGCGTATCGCTTGATCCTGGCAAGCGGCCTTTCGAACGCACGCTCAGGTTGGTGCCGCGTGTGGTCACGGTTGGAGTGGGATGTAAGCGCGACACGCCAGCGGAGAAGATAGCTGCCCTTGTCGACGCGTGCTTGGAAGAGGCGCACATTGCGTCCCAAGCCGTATGCGCTCTTGCCAGCATCGACGTGAAAGCCGATGAGGCAGGCCTGCTGCAAGTTGCCGACGAACGGGGATGGGCCACGTGCTTCTACTCTGCTGAAGAACTTGCCGCCGTGCCAGGAGATTTCACCTCTTCTGCCTTCGTGGCGAAAACCGTCGGCGTCGACAACGTATGCGAGCGTGCCGCATGCGCCGGGGGCAATACGTTGCTGCAAAAACGCCGCAGCAACGACGGAGTCACCGCTGCACTTGCCCTGCATATGCCGAACCTACATTTCTAGCCTTCACCCTCACCGGGCGATAACAAAAACCGGATGCAATGCACGATGATGAATTGAACCAGGTTCATTTGATGACGAATCGAACCAGGTTAGTTTTATCATGAGGAGGAATATGACAAATGACCTGTCCCCTTGTCATGCTTGTCATGATTGTCCCCTTGGCATGATTTGCGCCTCATGGGTTACACTTAGTGCATGAGACTTTTCATTGCCACCGAACTTCCTAGCGAACTGCTCGAAGCGCTTGCCGAAACGCAAGCGGACTTGCGCGCGAGCATCAAAGGGCGCTACGTGAGTCCCGACTCGTTTCATGTGACGCTTGCCTTCTTGAGCAACGTGGAGTCTTGGCGCGTGAACGACATCGCCGAGTTGCTCGACGAGGCGTGCGCAAACCAGGCGCCTTTCGCAGCGACCCTTGCCGAACTGGGATTCTTTGGACGGCGTGGCAAAGCGGCTCTCTGGCAGGGATTCGCTGGCAAGGCTGCGTTCACATCGCTTGCGCAGCGCGTGAGGGAAAACCTGTCCAGAGAGGGGTTCGACTTCGACGGCAAGGGCTTCCTCCCGCACGTCACCTTAATGCGCGGCGCGGACCTTTCCACAGGCACGCTGCCCATGCCGGCGGTCGCGCACGGAACCGTAGATACCGTCTCCCTCTTCCAATCCGACCTTTCGGGAGAGCGGCCCATCTACACCGCATTGCATCGTGTCTTGCTCCAGAGCGAGTAATCGCACGGTGGCACGAAGGGCACTTACTGGAGCAGCCTTGGGCGAAAAGGGCAGACGGATGCCGGCATCTGCAGTCGAATCTGCACGCTTCGCCGCACAGCGAAACGCGCATACAAATGAGGGCCGCCGGACACAAGCACCGCGAAAGCCGATCGAGGACAACAAAGGGGCATGTAGCATGACCACAACAACGAACCGAACTGCACCGACGAGCATTCAAGTGCGCGGTGCGCGGGTCCACAACCTGAAGAACATCAGCGTGGACATACCGCTCAACCAGCTGGTTGCCATCTGCGGCGTGTCGGGCAGCGGGAAAAGCTCCCTTGCTCTGGGCGTGCTCTACGCCGAAGGATCGCGCCGCTACATGGACGCGCTTGCCACTTACACGCGCCGACGCATCACTCAAGCGGGGCGCGCCGACGTCGACGAAGTGCTGCACGTACCCGCCGCCCTTGCGCTACGCCAACGACCCGGCGTCCCTGGCGTGCGCTCCACGTTCGGCACGTCAACCGAATTGCTCAACCACCTGCGCCTGCTGTTTTCTCGCCTGGGAAGCCATGCCTGCCCCAACGGGCACCCCTGCCCACCTTCGATGGACGTGGCCTTGGAAAGAGAGACGGTCTGCCTCACCTGTGGCGCACGTTTCTACGGCCCGGGTGCAGAAGCCATGGCGTTCAACAGCGAAGGCGCCTGTCCCACGTGCGAAGGTACAGGCATCATGCGCGCCGTGGACGAAAGCACCCTTGTGCCCGACGAAACGCTGACCATCGACGAAGGCGCCGTGGTGGTGTGGGGCCACCTGATGTGGTCCCTGATGAAGGACATCTGCCGCGAAATGGGCGTGCGCACCGACGTGCCTTTTTGCGAACTGACCGCCGAAGAGCGCGACATCGTCTTCCATGGACCCGCCGAAAAGAAGCACATCCTCTACTACAACGAGAAGACCGGCACCGCCGGCGAGATGGAC
>JAFUCW010000034.1 GCA_017459485.1 Eggerthellaceae bacterium
GCATTCGGAGGCGCCTTCGTCGTTCCCGCCCTCGTGCTGGGAGCCGCGCTCGGCCTCTGCTACAACCGACCCCTCCAGGAGCGGTTTCCCATTTTCGCCACACTGAAGTGGTGGCACGACCTTGTGGGATATGCCGTGCTGTTCACCTTTGTCTTCTTCCTGACCGGCGCCGTCGCGTACGTGGGCGGAGTGAGATGAGAAGCGATAATGACGCGCCTATTCGCAGTCGAGGTAGACGTAGGTCTCCCCGTCCGCCGACCCAATGACAACACCGTCGACATGGCGCATGAACTTCGAGAGTTTTGAGTAACCCAGGTCTTTCACGTTGAAGTGAGGAAACTTTTCGTGGATGGCATCGCCTAACTGAGACAGCGCAACGCCTCCGTCCCCCGCGCGCTCCACCAGGTCGACCACCAGCCCCGCCACCTGCTCGCGCACTTCGTCGGTGTCCCGCAAGCCCACGTACACCACGTTGTCGCGACGCACCAAGTGGAAGTTGTCAAAGCTTTCCAGGAACTTCGAAAGCTGCGCGTAACCGAACGCACGCACGTCGAAGTCGGGGTGGATGCGCACCAGCCTGTTGCCTATGTCGGAAAGGCTTGCAACCGGCTCCGGGCCGGCACTGTCGTTGATGATGTCGACGATGGAGTCCGCAATCTGGCTCTTCGTCAAAGCGCCCTCCGTTGCGTCAGACCCCGCATCCCCCGTCACCTCGCCGTCAAGCAGCACGTCCAGGTTGGTGAACACGGTACAGGCGCTCCTGAACGACCGAGGCGTCTTCGCCTCTCCCATTCCAACCACCGTGCAGCCCGCGTCGCGCAAGCGGCTCGCCAACCGCGTGAAGTCGCTGTCGCTTGACACGATGCAGAACCCGTCGACGCGGCCTTCGTAGAGAATGTCCATCGCGTCGATGATCAGAAACGAGTCTGTGGCATTTTTGCCCTTCGTGTTGGCAAATTGCTGCATAGGGGTTAGGGAGTGTTCGGCAAGCACGTCTTTCCATTTTCCCATCTGGCTGCTGGTCCAGTCCCCGTAGATTCGCCGATACGTAACCTCCCCATGGCGGCTGGTCAGCTCGTTCATGATGGCGGGAATGTAGCGGGCGCTCACGTTGTCCGAGTCAATGAGCAATGCAAAGGTCTTGCGTTCTGCCATGGATGCACCTCTTTTCTGGTTACGAGGCTATTCTACCAACTTGAAACGCACAAGGGACCGCCCCGCAGTTGTTTGGCCCACGCATGCACACATTACATGGAATCGAGGCCGTGCAGCGAAAATGTGCGTTGAAGATTGCAGTCGATCACGTAGACGCCGCCGTAGGCGTCGCTGCCGTCTTCGCTGCCGGCGAAGAAACGATTCCACACTTCCGCCGATCCCAAACCGTCCAGCGACGTGTAGATTCCCCCCTCGTCTTCCAAATATGGAACGAGCCCCGCGTAGAAATCCGGGCTCTCGATGTCCAAGCTGCGGTTCACGCCGTCGTAGGGCAGCAAGGAGGTTTCTATCAGGAAGTATCCTCCCGAGCCCTCCCACGATTCGACCGCCACCTGTGAATGGCCGGGCGTGATGATGATGTAGGGATGCATGCCCGCCGAAGTGAGCGCGCTTGCAACCACAAGCGACGTCTCCACGCACAGAGCCTGCTTCTTGTCCAGGGTCGCCTGCGGAGTAAGGATGCGCTGGTCGGCGCGGGGCGAATAGGTGTCCACGACGTATCTCATCCCCGTGTCGGATACGGACTTCTGGATGGCGGCAACCTGAAGGAGCGTGCCGTACCAGTCGTCGCTGTACTGGTATCCCGCAATCTCGGCGAACATGCCGTCAGTCCATTCACCCATGTACTCGGCAGCGCGTCGGCTCAGTTCGTCGATCTGCGGCTGCGCAGGTCGCAACCACGCAAGCAGGTCCAGCTGGCTTGTAGTGCCGAATTCGTCGTTTCGCCAGTTGAAGTCGTAGAGGCTCAATAGTTCGACACTCGCGCTCTGCTGCTCGATCACATCCCCACTTTCGGTAGAGACTTTGAAATCGAGCTGGGCGGTCCTTCCGTTTTCCAAGTTCGCAGCAGCAAGATCGGGAATCAGCTGGGGCTTGAGCCTAACGAAATTCATCCCCGGCTCAAGCCTGACGAGCGTGTCGAGCTTCTGCGAGAACCCCTCTATCTGAGCCTCGACGCGCACGGAGCAGGCATCCGTCGTCGCAATGGAAAGGTCGAGGACCGACCCGAGCGATGGATAGAGGTTGGGAGAAATGCGTTCGATGGCCTTCCATGCAACTTGCGGGGCGCCCCCGTCTTCAACGGAGCCAGAAAGCATGTGCGACGTGAAGCGCAAATGCTGAGCCATGCCGGAGTGAAGGCCATAGAGCGCAGCACTTTCGTTGCGCCTTGCCCAATCAAGCACTTCGCGCATGCTATGCAGCTCGACCGGCGAATCTGCGCCGTTGGTCTCGTGCGCTTCGTAGAGGTAGGTGGCCAGCGGAGCCCACAGCGAAACGTAGCGGTCATGAAGGTCTGCGAAGCGAACAGGAACGTCGATCTTGTCGAACGCCAACGAAGCGTCCCAGGCAGGTTGAAAATAGTCGGGGGTTTGGGTGCTGGCAGACGACCCTTGCGGCACCGTCCCCAAATCACGCTGCGCTACAAGCAGCGCGCGCTCGTAGCCCAGCGCACCCTCCATTGCCTCAAGCGCCCGCTCACAGCGTTCGTATTCGGCCCCCTCGTCGCTGCCTGCAAGGACTTCCCTTGCCTCCGAAGCTGCCTTCTTCGCCTTCTCGATGCGTGCTATGTCCTCTTCGATTTCGTTTCGCAGCTCCTCGCGTGCTGCAGCGATCCTGTCGGAATACTCGTCGCCTGAAGGGTCAACGCATGCAGAGGCGGCTTCTTCGTTGAGCGCTGCCACACGATCGGCAACCGAAAGGGCCTGCGAAAGAGCCGCCTCCGTTTGCCCGTATTGGTCGTCGTCGAGCGTGGGCACGCCAGCGAAGATGGAGACGACCGGATTGTCCCTGAACCGGACGGGATCTGCATGGTATGCCGCCAGTGAAAAACCTACGACAAGGGCTCCTGCAGCCAGCAAGCCAGAAAGAAGGCCACCGAAAAACCACCGCCAGCGATGCACCTTGGGCCGAAGAGGAGCAGAAGCAGAGGAAGGGTCGACTCCGTAAGGGTTGGAAGCGTACGACGAAAAGGGAGCTCCCTCCATCGTCGAACGCTCGCCGTCCTCTTCCGTATGTGCGTACGCGGAACGCTCCACCGTCCACCTTTCTTCTTCCTCAATGATACGACAAGTCTACTTATATCGGCCAAAAGTATTTGAGCGCATGGGCGCCACCCCATCCCACATGGTATATTGAATCCATGCCGTATGGAGTCGGACAGCAAGCTACCCTGAGCCTCCCCGAAGCTGCATGCAAGGTCTTAGACGCGCTTGAGCGCGCAGGCTACGAAGCATGGGTGGTGGGAGGATTCGTACGCGACTCCCTGCTTGGACGCGCCGTCAACGACGTCGACATTGCCACCAATGCGCATTGGCAAGACGTGCGCTCCGTCGCTCGCCGTGCAGGCATGCACACAATCGAAACCGGGGTAGCGCACGGAACCATCACCGTGCGTTGCCTAGGTTCTTCCATTGAGGTGACCTCGTTTCGCAGCGAAGGAGCCTACTCCGATGCACGGCATCCCGACAAAGTGGACTTCATCGAAAGCATCGAAGAAGACCTTTCAAGGCGCGACTTTACCGCCAACGCCATCGCCTACCATCCGCGCCGCGGCCTGTTCGACCCCTTCGGGGGGGCGGAGGACATCGAAACAGGGGTGATTCGCGCTGTAGGTGAGCCAAAGAAGCGCTTTTCCGAAGACGCACTGAGGATTGCCCGGGCTGTGCGTTTTGCGAGCGAGCTGGGGTTTTCCATAGAGCGCACTACGCTTGCAGGTGCAGAGGAGAACACGGGCCTGCTCGCCCGAGTCTCTGTCGAGCGAATCGCAAAAGAGCTGACGCGCATGCTTTGCGGCAGCTCCGTGCGAAGCGTGATCGTAGGCTATCCCGCTTTGATAGACGCCCTCCTTCCAGAGCTGGCGCCCATGAGAGGATTCGATCAAAGAAGCCCTTATCACGTATACGACGTCTATGAGCACACCGCCTTCGTGGTAGAAGGAGTGGACCCAAAGCCGCTTTTGCGGTGGGCCGCCCTTTTGCACGACTGCGGCAAGCCCGGGTCCTTCTCTGTGGGAGAAAACGGACAAGGGCATTTCTACGGGCACGCGAAGCTAAGCGCGCACATCGCCCAGAAGCTACTCTCACGTTTGAAGATGAGCAAGACGTTTTCGGCCAACGTCGTGAAGCTTGTTCGCTACCACGACGTGCATCGCAAGCCCAGCAAGGAAGGCGTCAAACGCATGCTTGCACAGCTCGACGAAAACCCGAATCTGTTCCGCGACCTTTGCGCCCTCCAACGATCGGACGCCTTCGCCCATGCCCCTGGGCACACCGACCGATCCGCGCTTGCCGACGCCATGGAAGCGTGCCTGAACGAAGTTATGGCAAACGGAGAAGCCTACCGCATTGCCGACCTTGCAATCTCTGGAAAAGACCTGATGCATGCAGGATTCGAACAAGGCCCGGCAATAGGAGAGTTGCTCGACGAAGCGCTTGACGCGGTCATTTGCGGCCGCGCGGAAAACACTTCCGCTGACCTGCTAGCCTACCTGGCAAAATGGAAAAACCTGCATTAACCTTGCCCGTGCATGCACAGAAGACGCGGCTAAGAAGTCGGGACCCCGACAGACGACTCGTCAAGGTTGACCTCCATTTCGCAGCAGTCTCCCTCCGCTA
>JAFUCW010000364.1 GCA_017459485.1 Eggerthellaceae bacterium
CCCCACCTTCGCGCCGCCGCGCACTTCGGTGCGCAAGGTGCGAAACAAGGGGCAAGATGCCGTTCTCCGCGGCTTGCAGCCTCGAGCGGTCCGGTGTTCGCAAGAGCACCGGAACCAAAGTGCAGCGTCGAGTAGTTCCGGCGTTCGTAGAACGCCGGAACCACTTTAGGCGATAAAGCCAGCTTCCTTGAGGAGCTCGGCTGCCTTTTCGGCATTGGCGTCGCTCATCATGACGAGCGGGCCGGTGCAGCCCATGCCGGACTCGGCGTAGATGCCGGCCTTCCAGAGCACTTGCACGGCGTCTTCCAGGTCCATAACCTCGATGCCGGGAATGGAGGAGGTGCAGGGCTCCTTCGGCGGAGCCTCCACCGTCTCGGCCTCTTCGGCGGCAGGCTTGGCGGAAGCCTTGCGCTTTTCGATTGCCTTAGCCAGGCCGGCCTTTTCGGCGGCGGCGAACTCTGCCGCGGCAATCTTGAACACGCCACCCTTGACCAATTGGCCCGCAAAGTTCAGAGCGATCGCAATCAGCGGAGCTCCTGAAGCACGGGAGATAATGAGCACGAGCTTGTCGTAGTCCTTGCCGATGCCCGGGCCATAGCCATAGCCGGTGGCTTCGAACGAACCGCCGGTCTGGAAGGCGGACAGCATCTTGATGAGCACGTTGCCCGTGAGAGAGTCCGTCACCAGCACGTCGGGCGTGCCCTGTAGCACATCGTTGCCACGCAACACGCAGCCGCCGTCGGCACGGGACGACTCGCAGAAGGTGATAGGATAGCCCGCTTCGGCGATTTCCTTCAGCGCCATTTCGGTCTGACGAGCGCCGTCCACGTTCAGAATGCCCACCGTGGGATTGGCAATGCCGGACGCCTTGGCGGTGATGATGCCGTAGATGGCATTAAGAATCATGCCTTCGATGCGATCGGACGAAGACGTGCCCGTGGTGGTGGCCACGAACATTTCCTTGCCGCGGGCTGGCGTGATAACGCGACCGACCGTGGAAACGCCAATGGGGAACGGATAATGCATGGTGACCGCGCCGTCGATTTCGCCGCTGTTCAGCAGTTCGTCCATCTTGGCGTGGCCTTCTTCGTCGTCGGCCACTTTCACGGTAGTAACGGCAGCGTTTTCCAGCGTACCAATGTATTGAACATCGATGCCCGCTGCTGCAGCTTCCACTGCAGCAGCCATGGAGTTCTCTTCACCATGTTCGCTGCCCATGCCGGTAAGAGCAATCTTCGGACGGCCGCCGAACTGGCCAGTTTCGACCCCGTCGGCCATCTCCATGAAGATGCTCGCAACTTTCTTTTCCAAAGAGCTCATAGACAGCCCCCTATTCTGCAGCATCGAGCATGCTCTGGGCGAACTCGCGCATTGCCTTGGCAACCATGCCGCGTACTTCGTCTTCGCTGACTGCGCCTTCGCCGCCAGCAGCACCGCCTGCAGCTTCGCCAGAGTTCTTCTGCATCATGAACGACATACCGTCGAACAGGTTGGTCAGGCGACCCAAGAACAGCGAACCCTTGCCGATGATCATGGCACGATTGATGTTGCCTGCAATCAGCTGGTCGCGCAGGAAGCCGATGGAAGGCACACCAGAAGGAATATGGCCCTGCGTGGGAGCAAATCCCATGATGCCATGTTCGGCAGCGAACGTCGGAATGTCGGCCTTTTCAAGGTCGCCGCTCTTCACAGCCAGGGCAGCGATCATCTTGTAGTTAGCAGCAGGCACGTCGCCGGCGCCGGCTGGCTTGGTGATGTCGGGATTCTGCATCTCGGGGGAATACAGATCCACGTCGGTGAACTTGAGGCCAGCGGACTGAACGGGGTCGCCCACGAGAGCCTGCATAACAGCCTGCGGAGCAGAGCCGGAGCCTACCTTGTGACGTCCCAGATGATCCAGATCGACTTCGGGATTTTCGCCGTCGTTCTGAGTAAGAACCACTGCAAAACCAGCAACCATGTCTTCGAGGATGGGCATGCCCTTTTCCACGTGGTTCTTGCCGTTCATGCCCAGCTTGGCGGTGCAACCACCAGCGGTGACCACAACGGTCTTGAAAGC
>JAFUCW010000365.1 GCA_017459485.1 Eggerthellaceae bacterium
ATTCCGCCACACCCGCATTTGGTGCCTGCCCACGTGGGGTGAACAGGCAACGATGAATCATAGCGTAGCACTTCAATAATGGCAAGAGGAAAACGGCAAATCGCCCTCTTTTCACTTTAATGCTTTAGTGCGACGAAGTACGATACTGATGTAAGGTATAATACTCGAAACCTTAGGGACAGGGACCTATTCGTCGTTGCATAGGGGCAACACGATGTTCCTTGAAAAGAAAGGGAAGGGAGAGACGTATGAAGAAAGCAATGATCGGGAAGGTGATCGTTACTCTGATCGCCGTCCTAGGCCTCTCGGCAGTACTGGCGGGTTGCGGAGGCGGCGGCGCGGCTAGCTCTGCTGCGACGGGCGACGCCAGCGCATCCGCTTCGGCTGCGACCTCTGCTGCGACCGACTCCAGCGCATCCGCTTCGGCTGCAGCTTCTGCTGCGACCGACTCCGGCTCCACCGGCTCTACCGGTGCCACGACGGACGCCAAGGGCACGGGGACGCCGCTGCAGTTCGTCACCGGCGGCGAGTCCGGCACCTACTATGCCTTCGGCTCCGTCATCGCCCAGCACGCCACGAATAACGCGGGCGTGAACCTCAACGCAGTGGCAGGCAACGGCAGCCAGGCCAACGTTCAGGAATTGCAGGATGGCATCTCCGACCTGGCCTTCTGCCAGTCCGATGTCATGGCGTACGCCTACGAGGGCATCAACCTGTTCGAGGACAGCGGCAAGGTCGACTGCTTCTCTACAGTTGCATGCCTCTATGACGAGCAGGTGCAGATTGTCACGTGCGATCCCAGCATCAAGACCGTCGACGACCTTAAGGGCAAAAACGTCTCCGTCGGCGCCGCTGGCTCGGGCGTGTACTTCAACGCTATCGATGTGCTTGCCGCCTACGGCATGACCCTTGAAGACATCAACCCCACCTATGAAAGCTTCGCTGACACCACCAACTCCATCAAGGACGGCAAGATCGACGCGGGCTTCGTGGTTGCGGGTGCTCCCACCACGTCCATCACGGACCTTTCCGTGAGCAAGCAGGCCTACCTGGTGTCGCTCGACGACGAGCATGTGGAAAAGCTCCTGCAGTCGTCTGACTACTATAGCGAGACCGTCATCCCCGCAGGGACCTACGATGGTATCGATGAAGACATCACCACGGTGTCTGTGGGTGCTGTCATCCTTGCCAACGACACGGTTGCCGAAGACGACATCTACGCACTGTGCGCAGACCTGTTCACCGACCCGGCGTCTTTGGTGGAAAGCCATGCCAAGTACGCAGAGATCAGCGCGGAAAAGGGCGCTTCGATCACGTCGGTGCCTTATCACCCTGGTGCCGCTAAGTACTTCCAGGAGCAGGGCTTCACAGTGACGTCCAAGTAGCGTTTCTGGCTATCCGTCCTCGGCTCGACCACGCGTCGGGGACGGTTCCTCTGCACCTTCGTGCGGCCGAACAGGTGCGACGTGCGAAGGTGCAGGGGAGCCGTCCCTCTTTCATATGAACCGATGCTGCGGCAGGACGTTCTTGCCGCGGTTTGCATTTGGCAAGCAACCTTTGCTCAGGAGTAGACATGGCAGACAAGCGCGAATCGAACAACGAAGAAAACGTGCAGCGTGCGAAAGACCAGGTGCGCCAGCTGCAGGAAGAGCTGATCGCCAAAGACGCCGCCGCCGAGCAGGCGAAGGCTGCCAAGAAGGCCGCTGCAGACGAGGCTAAGAAAGCCAAGAAAGCGGCAGAGAAGGCGGTCAAGGAAGTCAAGAAGGCCGAAGCGGATTTGGCAAAACAGCAGCCCGAAGAAGGCAAGTTCGCTCTGATCGCCGAAACGTTCGACGGGTCGAGCATCGTGGCGGGCGAAGCGGTCGCCGAAGCAGCTGAGGATGCAACCGGCGCGATGAGCGCCATCCAGGCGGCCAATGCGGCAGCGACCACGTCGGCTAACGTCAACGCAGAGGGCATGCGTGCGACGCTTGCGGGGCCCAATGTGGTGAACAAGCCTGAGCATCCAGTCAGCTCCACGGCGGCAGGCGACGCGGAGGTAGACGCCGACGACATCATGCGCAAATACGATCGCGAGTCGAACACGCGCATTTGGGAAGGTGCTGCCAAGCAGGTGGTTTCGGTCGTCCTGGTCGCGTTTTCGGTTTACTGCATTTTCATGACGCTGTTTTCCACCGAGCTCCCCGAAACACGCTTGGCGCGCTTTTTGGGCTTCATCGTGGTTATCGGCTATATGATGTATCCCGCCAACAAGAAGAAGGTGCGTCCCAATTACATGCCTTGGTACGACATCGTGCTCATGGTGGTGGGTGCCGGTGCGTTTTTCTTCTTCGCGTTCAACGCCATAGATGTGATCAACCTGCGCGGACGCATCGAAATCTACCATGTGGTGCTCGGCGTCATTGGCATTCTGGTGATGGCGGAGCTGTGTCGGCGATGCGTCGGCATTCCCATTCTGGGTGTAGTAGGGTGCCTGCTTGCCTATGCGCTTTACTACTTCATAGGGGTAAGGCTGCTTGACTTAG
>JAFUCW010000366.1 GCA_017459485.1 Eggerthellaceae bacterium
CGAGGAGTCGATCACCAGCACTGCAACAAGCGCCCGGTCGATTGCGCGCATTGCACGGACGAACCCGTAATACTCGACGTCCTGGTCGATCTGGCTTTTTCTGCGAAGGCCAGCCGTATCGACCAGCCGGTATGTGTTCTGCCCGTGGTGCACAATGGTGTCCACCGCGTCACGGGTTGTCCCGGCTACTTCGCTTACGATGGAGCGCTCCTGCCTAGAAAGAGCGTTGGTCAAAGAGGACTTGCCCGCGTTGGGGCGCCCTATCATGGCTACGTCGATGAAATCCTCGTCGGGTTCGTCGCGGACAGGCAGCTCGCTAAGAAGGCCAACGACGTGATCAAGCAGGTCACCCGTTCCGTGACCGTGAAGGGCGGAAACAGCCCAGGGGTCTCCCAGGCCAAGCTGGTAGAACTCGTAGAGAGCATCTTGGGATGCAGGATTGTCCATCTTGTTTACCACGGGCACGACAGGGGTGCTCGATTTGCGCAGAACGCGCGCAACTGCTTCGTCGTCTGCGTTTATGCCGGTGCGCCCGTCAAGGAGGAAGAGGATCACGTCGCATTCGTCGGCCGCGGAAAATGCTTGCGCAGAAATGGAAGCCTGGAAGCGGTCGTCCCCGCCCATTTCGATTCCGCCTGTGTCGATGAGTGTGAACGAAACGCCGTTCCAGTCAGCTTCGTGGTAGGAACGGTCGCGCGTGACGCCGCGCATTTCATGAACGATCGCCTCGTCGGCTTGCGCAATGCGGTTGACAAATGTGGATTTGCCAACGTTAGGGCGACCGACAATGGCTATCAGATAGCTTGACATCCTACTCGCCCTCTCTGCGTAATAACGACTCTATCTCGGGCAAAAACCCCGATGGTTGGCAGGATACCACATGGACGGGTATGGGCGCATGTTGCGAAATGTCTTCGATGGTCCAGTCGTCCACCGTGACGCCATCGGCGTTGAATACGACGCTTTGTACCACGGCGAAGCTGCGCTGCGGTCCAAAGCGGTGGGCTTGGTCGAGTGCGTGGGCAATGTCACGCCCCGAAAGAAGGCCGGTCACCGTGACGTTGCCGCCGAAATATTCGTTAGCAACGGAAAGAGGAACTATGTTGCCCGCCACGGGGCTGCGGTCCAAGAGCCGAGGAAGGAAGGCGTCCTGAGCGCTCCCATGGACGAAATAGCACGTATTTCCGCTTTCGCCGAAAACGGCAGCGACGGAGTTGAGCAAATCCCCTGCCTGCAGGAAATCGTCTGCGAACAGACGGACCATGCCAATCCCATCTTCGAACATGTCGAAATCGCCATAGCTTTCGGGTGGTGGCAGATGGTCAAGCACATGCGTTCCAAAGGCATTGCAATAGAATTCGTCTGCTGGATAGGCCCATGCGTATCCACGTTCCTGTTCGGCCTGCACGCGAAACGGCTCAACTGTATCCAAGACGGTCATGGCAGTTTCGGGCGAATCGAAGCTTTTGGTGAACGTGTTTTGATACTTGGTGTAACCAAGCGGGACGATGCCGACGTCAAGAATTCCCGCACGTTCGTATGCCCACGCAAGCGTGCGAACAAGCTCTTCTCCGTCGTTTACTCCAGGCACAAGAACGATTTGTGCATGGATTTGGATGCCCGATTGAAGCAGGTGCTCCACGACTTCGATTCCGCGCGGAGCACGAGGGCCTATCAGGGACAACCGTGTCTTGGCATCTATTGCATGCAGCGAGAATCGAAGGGGCGAGAGATGCTGCTCGACGATCCTGGCAACGTCGGAGTCGGTCGCATTGGTGAATGTGACGAAGTTTCCCTGCAAAAAGCTCAGGCGGTAGTCGTCGTCGCGAAACGAGAGGCTGGGCCGCGACATAGGGGGAAGCTGCCGCATGAAGCAGAATGTGCATCGGTTGGAACATTGCCGGGCAGGCTCGAACAGAAGCTCGGAAAATGAAATGCCCCATTCCTGGCCGTCGTCGCGGACGAGCACCGCGCTGCCCTCGACGCCGTTTTCGTCGACATAGCAGACCGAAACCTCGTTGTCGCAGGCGATCCACATCCAGTCGATGACGTCGCGAAGCGGCTGACCATCCACGGAAGTAAGAGCAAATCCTGGCCGAAGCCCAGCAAAAAAAGCCGGGGACAAGTAGTCAACGCTTTCAATCGTTGCAGCAGGCACCATAAGGCGCACCTACAGAAACACAGTGGGGTCTACCGCAACTCCATTAAACTCAACTTGGAAGTGAAGGTGGGCGCCGAACGAGTCGCCGGTGTTGCCCACGTCTCCGATATGCTGTCCCCTTTCGACGCGGTCACCAACTTTCACGATCACTTTAGAAGAGTGCATATATTTAGTGACCAGGCCGTTTCCATGGGAGATGACGATCCAGTTGCCCGCTCCCCCATTGTAGCCGCCATCGTATGTCGCAGCGATTATCGTGCCACTTTCCGCGGCAAGATACGGGGTGCCTTCGGGCGCGGCAAGGTCGAGGCCCATGTGGAATTCGGCACCTCTGAAATTGCGGCCCCCGAAGGGGGACGAAACCGTTCCGTCGGGAAGCGGA
>JAFUCW010000035.1 GCA_017459485.1 Eggerthellaceae bacterium
CATGGTCCTTGCGTTAAAAGAGCCGGCCCGAGAGTCAGGCCGGCTCTCGCATGCACTGGAGCGGACAACGGGGTTCGAACCCGCGACCCCCACCTTGGCAAGGTGGTGCTCTACCAGCTGAGACATGTCCGCAGTAGCAAAAAGATATATTACTTAAAAACGTGGAGAGCGCAACCCCTCTAGTAGAAATTATCCAAATCACGAACATACCTCCACACTATCGCCGCACAGTGCGAGCAGGGAGGTATGTATCCGCAAGCGCCTGCGTGCGAATTCCTAAAAACCAGCCACTGGCTGGTTTTCTTGACGGAATTCCACCTCATCGGTTCAAATCCCGCGCATCCGGCATTGGCAAATGAAAACGGGCCCATGTTCTTTGGACCCGTAGTGTTTCTGGTGTCGGAGGCGGGATTTGAACCCGCACACCCGTAGTTTGGGCACTAGCACCTCAAGCTAGCGTGTCTGCCGTTCCACCACTCCGACGCGTTTAGCCATTCTATCAAAACGAATGACCGAAGGGAACTACCCAATTCCAGGGATGGTTCCTTTGGGGTAGATGACCATAAGCACAAGCAAAGAAACGATGAAGATAATTGCGAATACGATGGTGATGCGGTCGAGGTTCTTTTCGATAATGCTTGTACCGGACTGGGACGAATAGATCGAAGATGCGATAGCATCCGAGACGCCCGTTACCTTTCCCGAATGAAGCATGATGAATGCAATAAGGCCAACTCCCGATATAACGAGAAGCAGAATGAATATGATAACGAGTGCGTTCAAGGTTTGTCTCTCTTTCACGATTTGCCAAATACGCAACTTTGAAATTATAGGTATGGTTGCTCTCTATTGCAAACGAGTTCTCATATTCACCACGAATGCGTCTTTCCTGCAGAGGCGCAGGGACGTCTGTTTGGTCGAGCGCAGCAAAGCTACCTTGCAAGGAGCGACTCGGCTTCCATTTCCTTCGGAATCTCCATCCCCGCCATGTCGAGCAGCGTAGGAGTTAGGTTGCAGAGGGCGCCGTGCGCACCTTCAGCGAAGGAAAAGCCGCTGTGCGTGTAGTCAACGATGATCATGGGGACAGGGTTAGTGGTGTGAGCGGTGTGAGGTTGTCCGTCATCCGCACGCATGATATCGGCATTGCCATGGTCTGCAGTCACAATAGCCACACCACCCTTGCGCTCTATGGCCGCAAGGACCTTCCCCACACCTTCGTCGACCGCCTCGACCGCCTTGATCGCGGCTTCGAGCACTCCCGTGTGGCCCACCATGTCGCAGTTGGCAAAGTTCACGATGTAGAAATCCGCCTCATCCGCGTCTATGGCGGCAGCAAGCGTTTCGGCCACCTCAGGCTCGCTCATTTCGGGCTTGAGGTCGTAGGTGGCAACTTTAGGGCTCGGGATCAGGACCCGCTTCTCCCCCTCTTTCTCTTCTTCCCTCCCGCCGTTCAGAAAAAACGTGACATGGGCGTACTTTTCGGTTTCCGCAATGTGGTACTGGCGCAGACCGGCAGACGAGAGAACGTCGGCGAGCACATTTTCGGGGAAAGACTTGGGGAACGCGATCTGTGCAGGAATGTTGGGATCGTATTCGGTCAAGCATACGAAATGTGGGCGAATGGAGGGTAGTCCTTCGAACGGCTCACGATCGCAGAAGCAATGTGTGAGCTCGCGCGCCCTATCAGGCCTGAAATTGAAGAACACGACGGCATCATTGTCTTGGATTCCTCTCAATGAGAGCGCTGCCGGAACGACAAACTCGTCAGTGAGGCCTTCGTCGTAGGACTTATTCACGAGCGCGACCGGATCGAGGTCGGTGAAGTTTTCGCAGCATGCGATGGCCCTATAGGCCTTCTCGACGCGCTCCCACCTGTTGTCGCGGTCCATGGCGTAGTAGCGACCTCCGATGGATGCGATGTGCATGTCGCATCCCGAATTGCGGCATTCGTCGATGACTTGAAGAAGCTCTTTGACGTATTCCGCCCCGCTGGAAGGGGGGACGTCGCGGCCGTCAAGAAAGCAATGGACGTGCACGTGCTCGACCCCGGAAGACGCGGCATGGCGCAGCAACGCATAAAGGTGCTCGCTTGAGGAGTGCACGCCGCCGTCCGAAAGCAAGCCCATGAAATGGAGAACCGAGTCGGGGCCCTTCGCAACCTCTATTGCCTTGTTGATGACGGGATTGTGCGCAATGGAACCGTCGCGGCAAGCTGCATTGATGCGCGTGAGCTCCTGGTGGACCACCCTTCCTGCACCGATGTTGAGATGGCCCACTTCCGAATTTCCCATCTGTCCATCAGGAAGACCGACGAATTCGCCAGACGCTTGGATAGCGATATGGGGGCATGCGTCAAAAAGCTTATCAAGACAGGGAGTGGAAGCTTGGTCTATGGCATTGTAAGGGCCAGGATCCCCTAGCCCAAAACCATCGAGTATGATCAGTGCGGCAGGAAGATTACTCATGCGTCGATTCCTTACTTGAGAACGGCGTTGACAAGTGCGACGAAACTGTCGGCTTCAAGCGAGGCGCCGCCCACAAGACCGCCATCGATGTCAGGCTGCGAGACGAGCGCTTCGACGTTGCCGGTGTTGAGCGACCCACCGTAGAGCACACGAACCGAATCAGCTGCATCCTGGCCAAACGAGCTGGCAACACTGGAGCGGATGGCTGAGCACACTTCCTGCGCCTGCTCCGGCGTGGCGGTGCGGCCCGTGCCAATTGCCCAAACCGGTTCGTATGCAATGACGCACTCGGACACTTCACGCGCCTCCATTCCCGCAAGGGCTGCACGCACTTGAGAGCAGATATAGTCGAGATGGGCGCCTTCGTCGCGGACGTGAAGTGACTCGCCCACACAGATGATGGGAACAAGACCGCCTGCCAAGAGCGCCTTTGCCTTCCTGTTGACCATCTCGTCTGTTTCCGAGAAGATCTCCCTTCGCTCCGAATGACCGACGATTGCATGCGTCGCCCCAACGTCGGAGAGCATGGAAACGCTCACTTCGCCCGTGAACGGACCCGATTCGTCCCAGTGGACATTCTGCGCCCCTACAGCGATAGCCGCCTTGTCGTATTCGATCACGGTATATGCGGCCTTGAGGTTCAAAGTTGCAGGACAGATAACGACATCGGCATCATCCCAGTCATAGTCGCTGCGGTTGACGATAGACTGGGTAAGAACAACCGTCTCGGCCCAAGTCTTGTTCATTTTCCAGTTTCCTGCCATCATTGGCTTGCGCATGTCTCTAACCTTTCTTCAGAGCTTCCACGCCGGGCATGGGCGATCCTTCGACCAGCTTCATAGAGGCGCCGCCTCCGGTGGAGATGAAACTCATCTGGTCGGCAAGTCCGTACTTGTTTACAGCGGAAACGCTGTCTCCTCCCCCAATGATGGTGTCGGCATCCTTGTTCGCAGCCACGGCTTCGGCAATCTCTTGCGTGCCAGCAGCGAATGCATCCATTTCGAACACGCCCATGGGCCCGTTCCAGAACACGGTTCCTGCATCGGCAATTGCCTTGGCGAACAACTCGCTTGTCTCAGGCCCGATGTCCATGCCCATCATGTCTTCGGGAATGCTGTCGACGTCGACGGTAACCGTTGCAGCGTCGGGAGAGAATCGGTCGGCAGCGACGACGTCGACGGGCAGCATGATCTTCACACCTGCCTGCTCGGCATGTTCGAGCATGAGTGCTGCGCGCCCAATCCACTCGAGTTCCTTGAGGCTGTTGCCTACCGGCTTTCCTTGCGCAAGCAGGAAAGTGAAGCACATGCCGCCGCCAATGATGAGCGTGTCACAGCGGTCGATGAGCGAGTTGATGATCGCAACCTTGTCGGAGACCTTGGAGCCGCCGAGGATGGCGACGAAGGGCCTTCGCGGGTCGTCAAGCATACCCGAAAGCGTCTGGACTTCCTTCTGCAGCAAAAGACCTGCATACGAGGGAAGCAGCGAAGGAATCCCGGATATGGAGGCATGGTCTCTGTGTGCCGCGCCGAACGCGTCGTTGACGAACAAATCTCCTAGCGAGGCAAGTTCCTGCACGAACGAGCGATCGTTGAGCTTCTCGCGTGCGTCGAAGCGAAGGTTCTCGAGCATGAGCACCTCGCCGTCGCCGAGCGCCTCCGATCTGGCCTGCGCGTCGGGGCCGACGACGTCGGTTGCCATTTGAACAGGGCGCCCTATGATTTCTGCAAGACGCTTGGCGGCGGGACCGAGAGAGAATTCTTTCTGATACCCCTCGCCCGACGGGCGTCCAAGATGGCTGAGTATGATGATGCGCGCATTCTGCGAAATAAGGTGCTCGATGGTGGGAATGCATGCACGGATGCGCGTATCGTCAAGGACGTTCTTGCCGCGCAATGGAACGTTGAAGTCGACGCGCAGGAGTACGCGCTTTCCGTTCACATCGGCCTGGTCGAGCGTTTTGATATCGGCCATCGCGCTCCCCTATGCCATCATCTTGCGTGCGAGGTCCACGAC
>JAFUCW010000367.1 GCA_017459485.1 Eggerthellaceae bacterium
CAACTGTACAAGTACATCGGCGGCGTGGGCGCGCACGTGCTGCCCGTTCCCATGATGAACATCTTGAACGGGGGCGTGCACGCCGACAACAACGTGGACTTCCAAGAGTTCCTGATCATGCCTGTGGGCGCCAAAACCTTCGCCGAAGCGCTGCGCTGGTGCGCAGAGATCTACCACACCCTGAAGAAGGTCCTGCACGACGCAGGCCTCGGCGGCGGCGTGGGCGACGAAGGCGGGTTTGCCCCGAACTTCACCACCAACGAAGAGCCGCTCGAATACATTACGAAAGCGTGCAAGAAGGCGGGATACAAGCCGGGCAAGGACATCATGTTCGCCATGGACCCCGCCTCCACCGAGTTCTACAACGCGAAGAAGAAGCGCTACGTGCTGGCAGGCGAAGGCCGCGAGCTGACTAGCGACGAAATGGTCGACTACTGGGAAGCGCTGGTCAACAAGTATCCGATTATCTCAATCGAGGACGGTATGGCCGAAGAGGACTGGAAGGGCTGGAAAGCGCTGACAGAGCGCATAGGCGACCGCGTCCAGCTAGTGGGCGACGACCTGTTCGTGACGAACTCCGAGCGCCTGGCACGTGGCATCAAGGAAGGCTGTGCGAATGCGATCCTTATCAAGGTGAACCAGATCGGCAGCCTGACCGAGACGCTCGAGGCGATCCAGATGGCCAAGCAGGCCGGCTACGCGTGCGTCATGAGCCACCGCTCCGGAGAGACCGAGGACACGACCATCGCCGACCTGGCCGTCGCGTGCAATACCGGGCAGATCAAGACCGGTGCCCCCTGCCGTTCCGACCGCGTGGCCAAGTACAACCAGCTCCTGCGCATAGAGGAGGACCTGGGCGACGCAGGTATCTACCCCGGCAAGGATGCGTTCTACAACCTTTAGTTCCGACGTTCTACAAACGTCGGAACGTACGCATGAGACGATCTAACGCTGCAAGCGGCGGAGGCTCCCCGGTCGCCTCAATCGTCGACGGTTTCGAACGCTTCGGGGTCGGGGGCTTTTTCGCACACGCGGACGATCACCTCTTGCCCAGCCGAGCTTACGCGTGAATTCTTGGGAACGGAGCTGGTAACGAAAATGGAGCCAGCGATCACGCTGCCCGCCCCCACCACGGTCTCGCCGCCAAGCACGCTGGCGTTCGAGTAGATGGTCACGTTGTCTTCGATGGTCGGATGGCGCTTCACGCCACGCAACCCTTGGCCGGCGCGAGTGGACAAAGCACCAAGGGTCACACCCTGGTAGATCTTGACATGCTTGCCGATCTTGGTGGTCTCACCGATAACCACGCCCGTGGCGTGGTCGATGAAGAAGTACTCGTCGATGTCGGCGCCCGCGTTGATGTCCACACCCGAATGGTCGTGGGCGTATTCGCTCATGATGCGTGGAATCAGCGGCACGTCAAGCAAATAGAGCTCGTGGGCCAAGCGGTAGACGAAGATCGCGAAAAAGCCCGGATACGAAAAGATGATCTCTTCCTTGCTCTGCGCCGCAGGGTCCCCGTCGAACGCAGCCTGCACGTCGGTGAGCAGGACGCGCTGGACTTCGGGGATCCTCTCCAAGAACGTGTCTACGATGTATTCGGTGCGCTCGTTCAACTCGGCAGGATCCATAACCTGGTCGCGAAACAGCAGCGATTCGCGCACCTGCCTGCGCAACGCGTCTTCGATGCGTGTGAGCAACTGCCCAATAAAGTAGTCGGGCTTGCCCGCCGCCACAAGGCCTTCGCTGAAGTAGCGCGGAAACAGCAGCGCGCGCAGGTCTTTGATAAGCCCAATGATCTGGCCCCTGCTGGGAAAATGGCGGTCGACGCAGTTGAAGCACAGCTCCCGTGCCTGATAGTTGTCGGCAATCCCGGAAACGATTCGGTCCATTCTCAAAATGTCCATAGCTGCCCCTCTCGTTTGCTTTGCACAACAATACTACCATTGATGCAACCTCTACCACCGCAGGTCCGAATCGCGCGGACCCACGCAACCACACGCTTCTTCCAAATTGCCCTCTATCCTCTCCCCTTTCCTCGAACAATACATTACAATGAAAAAAGCCGTACTTTGTACGGGAAAAAGGAAACCAATTGAGGAAAACAGTGGTGATACAACATGGCAAAACCCGGAGCACCCAGGAATCACACGAGGGACGAAATTCTTGACGCAGCGCAAGCCATGCTCAAAGAACACGGATCGGAGAACTTTTCCGTGCGCGCACTTGCGAAGAACGTGGGCTTGTCGCCCATGGGGCTCTACACGTACTTCCCTTCGCGCGAATCCATCCTTGCAGCCGTGCTCGAGCGCTTCTCCCTGCCGCTGGGAATCGCGCCCGTCCCAGGAGAGTACTGGGACGAAACCGTCAAGCGCATAACGGGGAGCCTGCTCGAAGTAGTGCAGGCTCACCCTCAGACAATGCGCATCAACTACGACCTGCGAAACAGCTGGGCGCGCGCTCAGTACAAGTCCCTATACCTGATCCATCGCGACCAGGGCATGCCGGACAGCTCCTACGCGCATCTCTACTGCGGAGTCACCTCTTTCTTGGCAGGGTTCTTCAACGGCCGCATGCAATCCGCGTCGCTCCTTGAGCAACTGGAAGCAAAAAAGCGCGAAGCCGACAGCTGGGAGCAGATTGTGCTTTCCTCGTTCACGGACACTGCCTACACCAGAGGAATCGAAATGCTGCTCCAAGCCGTCAGGAAACACTCCGCTCCCGATCCATGCGAATGGCGCACGCCCGAAAATCCCGAGGAATGGACCTGGACCGCACCAACCGAAACGGCGCTACAATAGAGGTACGAGAAGCGCGAAGCGACAGGAGGTGCCCTTGGCGGAAAGAGAGCAAGCCGCTGGGCACAAGCGAAGCTACTTGTGCATCGACCTGAAATCGTTCTACGCCTCGGTCGAGTGCATCGACCGCGGGCTCGACCCCATGACCACCGACCTGGTCGTCGCGGACCCGGAGCGCAGCGAAAAGACCATCTGCCTAGCGGTTTCGCCGTCCTTGAAGGCCCAGGGGGTGCGTAACCGCTGCCGCGTCTTCGAAATACCTGACGGAATGGACTACATCATGGCACCGCCCCGGATGCGCCGCTACATTGACTATTCCGCAGAAATATACGGCATCTACCTGAAATACATTGCAAAAGAAGACATCCACGTCTATTCGATCGACGAAGCCTTCATGGACGTGACCAGCTACCTTTCCCTCTACCAATGCACCCCGCGCGAACTGGGCCAGCGCATCCGCTCCGACGTCCTTGAAACGGTGGGCATTCCCGCTACCTGCGGCGTGGGGACCAATCTCTTCCTTGCGAAAGTGGCGCTTGACATTACCGCCAAGCACTCGCCCGACTTCTTCGGAGAACTGGACGAGGAAACCTTCAAGGAAACGCTTTGGAACCACCGTCCCCTGGCCGACTTCTGGCGCATCGGACACCGCACCCAGGCACGGTTGGAAGCCATGGGAATCGAAACGCTTGGACAGTTGGCGCTTTTCCCCTATCCCGACAAACTCTATTCCGAGTTCGGCATAGACGCAGAGATCATGATCGACCACGCCTGGGGCATCGAGCCGGTCGAGATGCGCCATATAAAAGCGTACCGGCCGCAAAGCCACTCGGTCGCGACCGCGCAGGTGCTGCCGCGCGGCTACACGTTCGGCGAAGGACGCGTTATAGCACGGGAAATGGCGGACGCCGTGCACCTGCAGCTTCTCGAGCGAAACCTGGTGTGCGAAAGCGTCACGATAACCGTAGGCTACGAAAAGGACGAAAACGGCTACCTGCCCCGCCATGCGCACGGCACCGGGCACATGGGAGCGCTCACCAATTCGCAGAAAGCGATTACCGAAGCCGTGCTGGAAACCTACGACCGCTGCGTCGAAGACGACCTTAAGGTGCGGCGCATGGGAATCTCGGCGAACAACGTGACGAAGCCGGGCACGGGTCAGCTGAGCTTGTTCGACGTGCCCGCAGGAATGGAGCAGGCAGAGCTAGACGCGGAAGCCGCTCGACAGGCAGCGGTGCTCGACGTGAAGCAGCGCTTCGGCAAAAACGCGCTTCTGCGCGGCACGGACCTTCTTCCCGCAGCCACCCAGAGGGAAAGAAATACCCAGATAGGAGGCCACAAAAGTGGCGCATGACGACTTCACGCCTTACACGCGCGGCGGCAGTTGGCCCCCCGAGCCGCCCACAGGGCGCATGCCGCTTGAACAGCGCGCGAAGATATTCATCCCTTTCGACCCGCTCAAAGGGTTCGCCGAAGTCCTGCGCGAAAAAGAACGTGAGCTGGAAGAGAAGCACCCCGACATGAAGCCGCTGACCTAGGGCGCTACGCAACCTTCCACCACGCACGGCCACGTACGCGCGATGTCGCCCTGGATGGCAATGCCATGGGCAACCCCGGAAGCGTCGATGGAAGCCGAGTCGAAGTTCATGCGCACGAGCACGTAGCCGCCCTCGGCAGCAATGCGCTCGAACGGGAACCGGATGATGCCCGGCGTGTTGAACCCCACGCCCATTTCGACCAGAACCAACCCACCCGACGTAAGCGCAGACTCCAGCCACTTGGCGTAACGGTCGCGCGCAGCGCGCCAGTCGTCGTCTTCCACAAACGTGTCGTCGCTGCGCAGCCACGGCGCCATCGGGCCTGAGCACTTGGGGCACCTTGGAACAAGCGCACTGTCGGAAATGCGCACACGCTGCCCCCCGCGCGTGTCCAGGCGGATGGCATCGACTGCCTCTTTGTTGGAGTACAGTCCGTCGTGGCAGCCGTTTTGGCATTGCATGATGCCGTAGTCGCCCTGCGTGGCGAAGACGCGGCTCTTGGAAAAGCCCGCCTTGGCGAACTGCGCATCGACGTTGGTGGTGAGGACGAAGTGGTCCCGCGTCCGAAGATAGTCGTAGAGCTGCTCGTAGAGGGGCTGCGCAGGCGGGTTGTAACGGTTGATCCAGATGTGCTCCGCCCAATAGGCCCACTTCGATTCCTCGTCGGGGAAAGGGTAGAAGCCCGCCGAGTACATATCGGTCATGCCGTAGTAGTCAATGAAATTCTTGAAATGGCTGTTGAAACGCTCCCCGAAGTACGTCAGTCCCGCCGCGGTCGAAAGCCCTGCGCCCCCACCGATCAGGATATGGGATGCCCCTTCGAGCGCTTCGTGCGCAGCGGCAACCGCTTCCGCAAGCTCACTTTCGCTCTGCCGTGGACCGGAAAAACCAGATAACACCATGGTGCCGCCTCCTAGTGTTGAAGCAGAACCCAGTTGAGGAAGCGCTTCCACAAGGGGTCCTTGATCGTCTTTGCACGTACGGGCTTGAGCTTGTATGCAGGATGGTTGTGCAAAAACACCGCGCGGCAGACAAGGGTCACGCCCAAGCCGGCGGCGAACGGAAGCAAAAACGACGCCATCAGCTCCACCGCCTCCATGCGGCCCGAGTCGAGCGCGGCGTAGATGGTCGCCAACAGGAAGAACAGAGTCGCCAGTCCGAACAAGATGGTGAACAGCTTGATCAGCACCTCTTTCGCCTTGATGGGCGTGTAGCGAATGCTGATGAAGACATAAAGGGCCAGCGCCGCAACGGCAATTCCGAAGAAAATGGGAAGCAGACGTGTCAGCCGCGCGACCATAAGGATCCTTTCCGTGTGTCGCACTTACTCTACCACTTAATGCACATTTTCGCGAAGGCCGGAGAAAGCTTGCCAACTATTTGTACAATTTAGTACAAAACGAAATAACTATCTTATCAATTAGTGTATAAGAGGTATCATAATAGTACGATTTGGGATGATGAGGTAATCATGGCGACTTGCACCAAGAGCATTGACCCTGCCGCCGTGGCCAACGCGGCAGAAAGCGTCCGCTACGAACAGCCCGGGGTCCCCCTCTACGTCAAGGAAGAGAACGAAACCGGCATAGTCAACCACGACATGCTCATGCACTGGCACGGGGGCGTGGAGCTGATCCACGCGCGGGCAGGCGGCATGCGCTGCTTTATCAACGACGTCGAGCTGGACCTTCAACCCGGAGATTTCTGCTTCATCAACAGCAACCAAATGCACGTGGCCGACTCGGGCGCCCATGGGGA
>JAFUCW010000368.1 GCA_017459485.1 Eggerthellaceae bacterium
AGACTTGCGAATGCTTCAGCTGAACCCTCGGCTCTGGTCTTGGGGCGGTTTTAACCTCCACGTTCAGGTCTCGACAGCAGAACTCATACTTGGTTTTGCCACCGGACATTAGCCAGAAGGGATATGCGTCTAAACCCTGGTCTAACAGTGAATCAATAATGCATAACTCGCCAAATAGTCCAATTGCATTTTTCTTGCTTTGCTCAGGCGTAGAAACAAACAGCAAGGAGATTGAGGAGAAGAACTCTTCGATTGTTTGGTCTCTGCTTGATGCAGCATGCACGAAACAAAGCCTCAAAAAGGCCAATGCCTCAGATCTGCTGGCCGAATCGATGAGCCGGATGAAGTCGAACACATTTTCATCCACTTTCCCGCCAGAATGATCGACCGGCCGAAGTTTGATTGCTGTGCATAACTCCAAGTAATCGGTCTTTATTGTCGGAGCCTTAGTAGATTGTTGGCCAGTAGATGATATTGCGTAAATGATTTGTTTGTTGCTAACAAGAACATACGCCCCATCGCCAAAATCCGCGACAACATACACAAGCGAGTCAGAAGGGAATTCGCTCGCTCTCAATAGGATGTCTTCTATCGAAATACTCATGACCTAACGAACCCAGCCCTCTCCCTACCAGGAACATGGATTGCAAACTGCTGAATGCAGTCGCGCTGATGGATGCCCCCTGCTCCTTGTTAGGGATCAAACGCCGTCGTTGTCATGGCAGTGGGCATGGCTTCTCCTTCGTCAGCGATACTTCTTCTTATGCATATAAGTATATTTCACAGTGGTAACCGCCCGAGTACCATACCCGGTACCTCGGGACCGCCAATCAAACGGAAAGGATGGCACCGAGATGGACAAGAGTATTCAGGATTTCGAGGATCCACACTACGACGTGTTTCCGAAGTCGTGGTGCGGACATGCGTTCACCGATGAGGAGCGGGAATGCCTGCTCTCTGGCAAGGTTGTCCTCCTTCCAGACTGCCGCAGCAGGAACGGCAACTGCTTCGTATGCAACGTGTACTGGGGGCCGACGGACGGCATGCCCCATTGGATCCAGATCCATCCGATTCCAGAAACGATGAGGATGATCTATTGGGAAGTGAGATCTAGGGCATAGATTCCCTTTGTGCCGCATCCGGAGGCCTTTCCGGCTTCAGCTCTACTGCCGCCCATATATCTTTGCAGATGCAGTATTGGGCGACGTGGCCGAAGCAGGGTTTGTCCAGGTGCCGGTAGCCGCGGGCGTTCTTGCGAATCACGGGCGCTATGATGCCTCGCTGCCGAAGGTCCCGCATGCCGCGTGCGACCTGCGCCAGCGTGAGGCCGGTGGTCTCCGCCACCTTTTCCGCGCCCACCGTGCCCAGGCGCCCGTCCGTGTACACCATGCGGCAGAGCACCGTCAGCACCGCCCAGCCGTTCCGCCCCACCTGCCTGCCGATGAGGGCGCGCACGAGCGCCTCGGGCAGGGTGGTGAAGGTCGATGCGGGGTAGCGCGCGTACCCGAACTTCGATGGGTCTACTTGCGTTCCGTCGACTGGCATATCATTTCCTGCTCGGCGAAGTGCCTGCGGAGGAAGGCGTCGCATGCGGCCTCGCTCGTCCTCCAGGCGTTGCGCAGCCGGAACGCCCTCAACTCGCCGTCGATGACGAGGCGGTAAGTTGTCGAGTACGAGGTGCACAGCCTCTCGGCCGCCTCCTTGAGGGTGAGAATGCGGCCTTCGTGTATGTGCTCGGGCGGGTAGCCAATCAGTTCTTCCATGCTTTGCCCCCTTTTCCAGGAGCGCTGAACTATACGTCCTGCTTCCATGCAATGGGGCAATGCGTTTCGATTTCGAACGGAAGCGTTCGGAAAGTGCACCAAGCCGTTCGACTTTCGAACACGTGCTGCGGCCGAAGGCAGGCTGTGGAAACCCGTGGTGGAAAACGTGCCAGGGAAGGCGGGGTTGGCGAAGTTGTTTATTTGTATAAGGGTTTGTTTTATTTGAAAGGCGTCGCCTAGCCGACAGCAACTGGCGCGATGCCGTCGCTGTGAAGATAGCATGGTTGTCGCTGTGGCGATTGCTGATAACTTTTGCTTTCCCTCTGGCGGTAGCAAGAGATCGTTTTTGGACTAAAAGTGGACGTTGAACAAATGTTCTTGGTGGTAAAATGGTGGTCACGATGGTGGTCAGATGGTGGTCAAAGCAAAGCGCCGACCCGTTTTACCAGGTCAGCGCTTAGTTGGTGGTCGCGGGGGCTGGATTTGAACCAACGACCTCCGGGTTATGAGCCCGGCGAGCTACCAGACTGCTCCACCCCGCAATATGTGTTTGCCGACCAAAAGGCTCGCTGTGTCGGACGAAATATAATAATAAAACGCCGTACGGGCGGTTTCAAGGATTTATTTCCCGGCGTAACAATCTCACCATATTCGAGCTGGCTATAAACTGTTATTAAATGCAACCGCAACGCTGCACTTAGTAGTTCAACCTGCCTTAATCATATTCGCTGCCATCGCCTGCCCCCGGGTCCTCTCAAAGGTGTCAGAGAGAGGTTGACACCATAGGCATAACCCCTGAAACAACAGCACTACACGAACCAGAAAGCCGTTCGGAACAGTCGGCGCACGTGCGACTTGGTATGATAGATGGGGGCGTAAACCACGAGGGAAGGATGCGTATGCCAAAGGTATTGATGATTGTGGGCTCCCTGCGCGAACGCTCGCTTAATAGGCAGGTTGCCAAGCAGGCAGAGGCGCTTGTGGGCGACCGAGCCGAAGTGGCGTGGCTGGACTACGCGGGAATCCCGTTCATGAACCAGGACATCGAGTCGCCCGTACCCGCACAGATCCAGCGCGTACGCGACGAGGTGCTGGCAGCTAATGGTATCTGGATTGCCACTGCCGAGTACAACTCCAACATTCCGGGCCCGCTGAAGAACCTGCTCGATTGGCTCTCGCGCCCCATGGACCCCGCAGACCGCCACAGCCCATCTGCCATAAAGGGCAAGCCTGTGGCAATCAGCGGTGCAGCGGGCAAGAGCGCAGCGTC
>JAFUCW010000369.1 GCA_017459485.1 Eggerthellaceae bacterium
ATAGAATCCTTTCCGGGTTCATCCGCATATCGAGTACGGAGAGGGCCGCGCGAGCGGCTCTTTTCGTGCGTCCCTACGAAGGCGTGTTGCAAGATGGCTAGCGCGCCTTCGCCACTTCGATGAACCACTGCTGGAAAGCGGCTTCGGGGTCCGCGCCGCTTTTCATCGCCCGCTCGGTGTCGCGCGCGGTGGCAAGGGCGCGGCGCAGTTCTTCCGATGTGAACCCGCGGGCCCACATCTGATGGTTCTTCACACGCCAATCGGGAACATGCAGATACGAGCTAAGGGAAGAAGCCTGCCCGCGAGCGGAAAGGCAGCGCGCGGCGATAAGCTCGCGCAGCCGTGTCACGCACATGGCGAGCAGCGCATGCGGACTGGTGGACTCCATGTGGCTGCGCAAAACGACGCACTTTGACAGGTTGCGTGCGCTGAATGCATCGACGAACTCCCACGGTTTCGCCTCAGACGTGCGGCTGACCAGAGACGCAACTTCGCTGTCGTTGATCGGGTCGTTTCCCCGATGGGCCAGGGAAAGCTTCTTGAGCTCCGCGTCAAGCGCAACCGTGTTCTCCCCCACCAAATCGACAAGCAAACTTGCTGCCGAATGGGTGATCGTCGCGCCATGCGACACAGCCATCGATCGCACCTGATTCGGCAACTCGCGCAGCTTGGGAGGAGAGCAGTCGATGATGGCATTGCTCCCCAACTTCGCAACCGCTTTGTACAGGCGGGTGTTTTTCGCCAGCCCGCTCGCGACCAGGCACAGCACCGTTGTTTCGCTGGGAGACTCAAGATAGGCAATAAGGCGCTCTTGGTCGTCCTTCTTGAGCTTGTCGACCACATCGACGTGCACGAGGCGAACGTTGGAAGCGAAGGGAAGGGTGTTGCACGCAGAAACGATGTCTTCGCCCGTAGCGGCCTCGCCCGAAAACGTGTCCGAGTTGAAGGATATGTCCCCTTCCTGCGCCACACGCTTGCGCAGGCGCGCCACGACAACCTGACGTTTCAGCTCGTCGGTACCCGTAACAAGATAGGCGGGAAGGAGGGGCTGTTGCTTGCTATTTGCCATGGGACTATTCTACTGAATGGTGCTTACCTCAATTCGCTCGCGCGTCAATTTACATACGACATCACCCGACACGTCGGTGCGCAATACCACGACACCCGCCTTTTCCAGCAGTTCTATTGTCTCCTGGTTGGGATGCCCGTAGCGATTGCCTTGCCCTGCGCTGACAAGCGCGATCTGCGGGTCAAGCACAGCAAGCTGATCGTAGGTAAAGGCCCCTTTCGATCCATGGTGCCCCACCTTGAAGATATCCACCTGCCCCAAAGTCCCTTGGTCAATAAGCGACTTGAGCACCTCCGATTCGGCATCCCCGCAAAAGAGCGCTCGTGCATCGATGGCGCCGTCTCCATCTGGGTCGATGCCCACGCACATGACAACGCTGTCGTCGTTGCCTCCTTCGTCTCTGAAGTGAGCAGGGGAAAGGATCGTCGCATGAAAGGCGCCCCATGACATCTGGTCCCCTGCCCGCACGCCCACGATAAGGTCGTTTCCGACCGAGCTGCGCAACGAAGTGCAATGGGAGCAGGAGCATTCGAGCAGATCGGCTGCGACAAGCACACGGTCCACTTCCACGAAA
>JAFUCW010000370.1 GCA_017459485.1 Eggerthellaceae bacterium
CGCGACCTTCTTCTTCCAGCTGTTCGGCCAGGTCGCACATGGAGTTGTATCCAGGGCCCCAGGCAAGCAGTGCCTCGCGCATGTGCGGGTAGCGCCAAAAGAAGTCAAGGATGGCGCGGGCCGGGCGGTCGGGCTTGCGATATCCTTTCGGACGCGTGCGCACGATGAAAAACTTCGCGAAGCCGTCGTTGGCAGCTGCGGGTATAAGCAGGCCGTTTCCTTCCCCCAAGCCCCCGTCGTAGCACACTTTGCCATCCACCTTCACCGGCGGCATGGCGATGGGCAGGGTCGACGAGGCGCGCACGCGCAGCATCAGGTCGTCGATGGCAGGTGTATCTTCTTTGGTCCAGTAGCGGGTGGCGCCCGTGTCTCGCTCAATGCCGCAGATGGTCATTTTGGCGGGGTTTGCCATGAACGTTTCGAAGTCGAAAGGAATGGCACCATCGGGCAGTCCCGCTTCCTGGTAGATCCACTGTGCATTGAACATGCCTTTGTGCTGCAGAAACGTGCGCCAGTCGCCGAATTCGGGCTCGGCTGCCAGTGCAGTGAACGACACCCAGGTACGTTCTCTGTCGCGCGAAAGATAGTTGGCCGTGTTGCTGGAGCCGGCCGAGACGCCGTAGACATGGTCGAAGTAGATCCCTTCGGCAAGCAACGCGTTGGCGACAGCCGCCGTATACGATGTGCGCATGCCGCCACCTTCGAAAATCAAGGCGCAGTCGAATATGTTGCTCTCTAATTGAGCCATGGAGCTATTGTAGCGCTATTCGAACACGTAGGTGACCACCTGCGGCTGTCCAGGAGCAGTACGGTCTTCCTGCTCGACGCGCACGAAACGCGCTTCGACGTGCTTGTAGCCTGCCTGTTGCGCAGCGTAGGCGTAGCACTGGGCCTGCAGCAGATGCTTTTCATAGAGCTGGTCGGGGGTTTCGTCTTCGTGTCCGCCTGTCTTGTAGTCGACGATGCCTGCCTGCGAGCCCGATGTGCAGAACAAGTCGATCTCTCCTTCCAGAATGCCCCCGTCCTTTTCAACGAAAAAGGGCAGTTCAGGCTGGACTGCATCGAACGACAGCGCCCATTTCCGCACGTCACTTGCGTGCCAACGGTCGAAGGCGGCACGCAGCCTGGAATGGTCCGTTACGCAAAACTCGTTGGCTGCGCGCGCAAGCGCAGCGTCCATGGATTCGGAATCGGGTTCGCCCTGCTGCAGGGCAAGCCATTCACAGGCTCGATGTAGGGCGGATCCGAAGTCGGTTGCCTTGTCGATGTCGAAGGCGGGAGCAGCGCCTGTGGCGTCTTCGCTTGCTACTTCCGGTTCGGTAATGACGGACTCGCCGCGCACGCAAGAAAGCGCGTGCGTTTCTTCGGAGGGAAGAGCGCCTGCAGTTGCTTTAGGGGGCGCGTCCGTTGTCTTATCTCCCTGTTCCAGGCTTTCGGCTGCAAGAGACGAATACGAAAAGAAGTCGCTTCGAAGAGAGTAGGGCACAGGAGCTGGAGCGCGCATTTGCTCCAGAATAGGCAGGTCAAGAGTGTTCGGATGGGCCTGAGGGCTATCCTGCGACTCTTCTTCGGAGGCGACAAGGCGGATAAACCTCATCGGCATAGATCCGCCGTAGTCAATGTTCCCGTTCGAATCGGGAAAGTCCTCCGCACCGGGTACAAGGCCTGCGCGAATGTCGTTGACCAAGCGCGGATACCCACGGCTTTGCGAATTGCTCACGCACAAGCACACCAGCAAAGCGGCGCTTGCGCGTGTAGTCGCCACGTAGAACAGGCGCTTCCTTTCCTCGTATTCTCGGTCTTTGTCTGCAGCAAGCATGTTCGCGCGAAACTCGCCTGGTTCGAAAGCGCCACAAACACCCGCCGCGGTCTGGGATTTGTCGGGTTTGAACCCTGGTCCTGCAAGCGAAAGGTAGAGCTTTCCGTTTTCGATGTAGGTGGCTGCCTTGCCGGTGTATCCCCTGCTCTCGTAGCAGTCGGCGACGGCGACGATCGGGAATTCAAGCCCCTTTGAGGCATGGATGGTCATGATGCGGATCGCATCGAGGTTTTCCACGGACAGTGCGCCGGGTTTTTCGTTTGCCACTTGGGATCGGTTGTTCATTTCGCGCGCGACGCGCGCCA
>JAFUCW010000371.1 GCA_017459485.1 Eggerthellaceae bacterium
CGCGCTTCAGGGCGCCATGGAGCAGGGCAACTCGTTCATGCGTGCAACGCTCGATTTGGGCAGGCGCGCGAAGGATTCGCTCAAGCAGTTCCTCATTCCGCAGTCGACCTTGTTCGAGTCGTTGGGAATCATGTGCACCTCGCCCATAGACGGGCATGACATCGGCGTGCTGCGCGAAGTGCTCTCCGTGGTGCTCGAGGCGGACGCTCCGGTGCTTGTTCATGCCGTTACGCAGAAGGGCCATGGCTATGCGCCGGCAGAGGAGGACCCGGAGCTGTTCCACGGTCCTTCCGGTTTCGACATCGAAACGGGCACGGTAGCCAAACCGTGCTGCTCCATCCCTACGTATACAAGCGTGTTCGGAGGCGCGCTGGTGCGGGAAGCCGAAGCCGACGATCGCGTGGTTGCCATTACCGCTGCCATGTCCGACGGAACGGGCCTTGGCGCGTTTGCGCAGCGCTTCCCGGACCGCTTCTTCGATACGGGAATCACCGAAGAGCATGCGGTGGGTCTTGCAGCAGGGCTTGCCACGGGCGGCTTGAAGCCGGTGGTAGCCATATACTCCACGTTCTTGCAACGTGCAATCGATCAGATTATCGTGGACAATGCCATGAGCGACTTGGACGTAGTGTTTGCAGTGGACCGGTCTGGTCTGGTGGGCGGCGACGGTGCCACGCACAACGGCTCGTTTGACATGTCGTACCTTAGGATGGTGCCCCACATGCGCATCCTTGCTCCTTCCGACGAAGCGGAGCTCGTGCATGCGCTTCACACCGCCATCAATATGCCTGGTATGGTTGCAATTCGCTACCCGCGTGGTACTGCGGAAGGTGCGCCGCTGCCCGAACAGCCGCAGATGCTCGAAATGGGAAAGTCGGTCGAGGTGCGCCCTGGCAAGGACGTCGCCATGCTCGCATTCGGGCATATGGTCACGCAAGCGCGGGCTGCGGCCGAACTTTTGGCAGAAAACGGCATAAATGCGCGTGTGGTCGATATGCGCTGGGCCAAGCCGCTCGACGAGGATGCCATCGCTGAAGCCGCAAAGACCAGGCTGGTTGTTACGGTGGAGGAGGGCTGCGTTGCAGGAGGAGCCGGCGAAGGCGTGCTTGAAGTGCTGTCCCGCAATGGCCTGTCTGTCCCCACCGCCGTTTTGGGACTACCGGACCAGTTCATGGAATCGGCTCCGTACCAGGACCTGTTTGCCCGTTTCGGCCTGGATGCCGAAGGCATTGCGAAAACGGTTGTAGACCGTCTAGGGTAGCACCGCAATCTAAGCCAGGTCGAACGCCGCCTCGTGGCGCACGTGATGGTGCGGCAGCACATGCGCGAGATGGGCTATTCGGCCTTGGCTGCTCGGACAAGCTCTTCGACGCGCTCCTGCGAAACCTCAAGGCGTTCTGCCACCACCTTGGCGGGAACAATGCCATCGCGCACAAGCCCAACAAGCGCTTGCTCACGCCCTTGCTCACGCCCTTGCTCACGCCCTTGTTCCAACCACTGCTCCAACCCCTGCTCCAACCCCGGCTCCCACCCCGGCTCCACCCCAAGCACCCACCCCAGCTCAA
>JAFUCW010000372.1 GCA_017459485.1 Eggerthellaceae bacterium
CGCTCGGCAGAACGCCGGAAACTCTCATTATCCAAAGAACGCAAAGGCTTGCCCGCCTGCCACCCACATAAGCACACGCAACAGCAAGCCCGCTACAAGCGCCACTACAACCGCTGTCCATGCCAGCCCTGCAGCAGACTTGTTGCGTCCCGCAAAACCGATGACAGCAACCACAGCATCAAGCACGGCAGCACCCGCACCCAGTGCGAAAGTGTCGCCTGCAAACAGACCTGTACTTGCGCAGTAGACAGCAGCCAGCGCCGCACCTACAACACCAAAAAGCCCCGTAAGCAGCGCAGCAAACGAAGCGCCGTTTTCTTCGTTAGGGCATGCAATTGCCCAATAAAGCGCTGCACCCATGGGGGCTGCCGTACCCAAGTAGGCAAGCGGCAGCAAAATGGTGTCCCAAGCAGGATGGCTCGCCATAACGATGTAGGAATAGCCCGCCATGAAGCTGATAATCACGCCAAAAACACCAGAGAGTACCGCGAATACCTTCGCCGCACCCTTGATGCCGCGCTTATAGCAAATTAGCTGCACGATGGCGCATACCGAAAGAATGCCCACAAGCGCTGCTTCGATGAAAATGCCCGATGTGGGATGCGAAAGCGCGTTCATAATGCGGTCCGGGTGCGATAGATGCAACACGGACGCAAAACCGCCGATTATCACTACGATAAGGGCAGCGAGTGCAGGAACAAACGGGTCCTTCTTTGACTTGCCCGTGAATTCGTTGATTGCCACACAGGCCAGCATCCAGCCGCCTGCGCCAGTAAGTAAGGTAAAGATTGCCAAAGGCCATTGGATTTCCATTATGCACCCATCCCTTCTTCGCGTGTGCGGATGTCGTGCCAGTCGTCGGCCTCTTCCTTCCATTCGCAATACTTCGATGAAAGGATGTAAGTTGAAGCAGGATGGTTGCCATAGTCCTTAAGCTTATGCACGGCGTCGGGCTTGGCGGCAAGCGCCTTGCTAGCATCGGAATCCGGATCGTCCAGGTCGCCATAGTAACGGCACTGCACGCTGCATACCTTCACGCAATGGGGCAGTTCGCCCGCACTGGTCAGGTGCTGGCACAGCGTGCACTTTTCGACCACGCTCTCTTGCTTGTTCCAGGCACGCACACCATAGGGGCATGCCATCATGCAATACTTGCAGCCGATGCACTTGGCTTTGTCGATTAGCACAATGTTGGTTTCGGGGTCGCGGTAGCTTGCACCTGTCGGGCACACTTCAACGCACGGGGCGTTTTCGCACTGCTGGCAGTGTGTAGGCAGGTAGTACTGCGAAATATCTGGATAGGTACCGTAGGGACCGCAAAGCAACAGGCGGTTCCAGCGTTCCCCTAGCGGAATCCCATTCTCGTTCTTGCAGGCAATTTCGCAGCCTTTGCATCCAGTGCAATGGTCTACGTCGACCACTAATGCGTAATGGCTCATGCTTTGTAACCTCCTTCAGTGTTGTCGCACGGTTGCGGCATCCAAGGTTCGAAGTCTTCAGGTTCATACCAAATGCCTTCAGGACGTTCGCTCTTCTCCACTTGGATATTGATGGAACGCAGGGTGTAGGTACCCATGACAGGGTTGTGCGGACCTTCGCGGCGCGACAGCACGTTGTAGTTGCACGTTGTCCAGCTCTTGCGCGCGTCCTTGCCTTCTTCCAGGAACTCGGGGTTCCAGAAGCGCTCCATGTAGGTGCAGCCAGGATTGATGCCTTCGGTTACAAAGGCTTTCGCACGAATGCCGTCGGCAATCACTTCGTTTTCTTCGCAGCGCTTGGACGTGATCTTTACCCAGTCGCCTGTCTTGATGCCGCGCGGTTCAGCCGCTTCGGGGTGAATCCACAGCTCTGGCACAGGGTAGGTTTCGCGCAGGTAGGGAATGTTGCGCAACGTGGAGTGGTGGAAGTACGGCAGACGACCGTTGCTGCAAATGAGTGGATACTTTTCGCGGATTTCGTCTTCCTGGAAGTCCGCAGGCTCCACGTAGAACGGCACGGTCGAGTAATCCTCGGATGCCGGGGGCAGCTCGCCTGCCGGGTCGTCGCCGTGGCGGCAAAGGGAGAGCAGACGGTCCATGTACATCTGGTTTTTGCGTGGGTTGTCCTCGATGTCTTCCGCCCACGTAGTGTAGTCCAGGCCCTTCCAGCCCATGCCTTGGTAAATGCCGTCGTCGTCAAGCTTCAAGTGCCCGTTAAGCGCCTTGTCAAAGCCTTCCCAAAACTCTTCAGGCGTGGAATTGCGCCAGCCGTTAACCGCCTTGGTTTCTTCCCATGTCATGCCCTTGATGGCAATATCGGCTAGATATTCATCGCGTTCGCGAATGGTGTAGTACTCGGTATCCACGTAATAGGCGTTGTAAGCATACGGGTCGTCGTACTTGTCGGCCAGCTGCTTGAAGATGGTGCCGTAGATAAGGCGGTCGTCCACGTGCTCGTAGGTAAGCGCGCACGCCACGATGAAGCCGTTGCAGTCGCCATGGGCGCCAGGGGCATAGTCCATCTCCAGCCATTCGGTGGCGGGCAGAATCAAGTCGGCCGCCTCAAACGTAAAGCTGGTCGGGTACATGTAGGTGTGGCTGATGAAGTCGACCTTCGGGAACGCCTTGATCCAGCTGGCGCTGTCGGCCAGCGTGACCATCTTGTTGCCGGAGCGTTCGTACCACACGCGCGGTTGGTAAGGTTCGCCGGTCATGATGGCGTCGTAGCATGCCGGAATTTGGCTGTGCTTCCAGTCGCCCAGACCCTTGTGCTCGATGTAGCCCAAGCGATCAACTACGGCGGGCAGCTCGATGTAGGGGCCGCGCGGGTTGCCGTCGTCGTCCACGTTGGGGTTGAAGTAGCCGCGCCCGTCGTAGCTCATGGAGTAGGTGAAGCGGCCGCGTTCGCGCCCGGTTTCGTATTCGCCCTTGAAGCGCGGGGTGGATGCGTTGGCGCCGGGCTGCTGCGTAGTGCCCTTCAGCTGGTTGATGAGCGTCGTGCACATGGCGGCTTCGGCGCTCTGGATGTTCTGGTCGTGAGACACGCCGTTGCCCACGCCGCCGAACGACGTGGATTCGGCGATCCACTTGGCGGCCGTCTCCAGCTTTTCCGGATCCACCCAGCAGATTTCGGCAGCACGCTCAAGCGTCATGTCGGCAACGCTTTCCATAAGCAGCTGGCCTGCCGTCTTGCAGGTGCGCTTGACGCCGTCGGCATATTCAACTTCCACGGTGCCAAACAGCTGCGGATTATAGTCCTTTTCGTTTTCCGGGCTCATGGCAAACGCCTTGGTCACCTTGCCCGTCTTTTCGTCGAAGTACACGTAGCCTTCGCCCTTGGACATATCCAGACCCTTCACCTTGCTGGCACGGAGCAACTGGCCCAGCTCCTTACCGGCGCCATAGGGGCAGGTGCTTTCATCGGTCACGTCTACCAGGAAGGGCAGGTTCGACCATTCCTTCAGGAACTTCTCGTCATAGGACTTGGTTTCAAAGATGTAGTTGATCCAGTACATCATGCAGGCCACGTCGGTGCCGGCGCGCAGCGGGATCCACAGGTCGGCGCGGGCGGAGTCGTGCGTGAAGCGCGGATCCACGTTGATGAACTTGCAGCCGCGGTCGCGCAGCTCGTTCCAGAAACGTGCGGTGATGGTGGAGCTGGAGGCCGCGCCGCCACCGCCCATCTGGACGAAGCAATCGAAGGTCCAGTTGGGGTTGAAGCAACCGATGCACTGCTGGTCGCCAATGGACGTAAAGCC
>JAFUCW010000373.1 GCA_017459485.1 Eggerthellaceae bacterium
CCGCCCTGGCGGAACCTGCCCGCGCGTCGCTTCGCTCGCGCTGATCCCTGCGGGGGTTTACAAGATCTCGTAGGAGACGGTTACGCTTGCAGTTACTTCTAGCTCGCCCGGCATGACTTTCATGGCTCCGTCAGCCGATGTGGCTTCCATGGTGCTGGCAGAGTCGTAGCGGTAGGAGGTGTTCTGATAGCCTTCGGTCATGCTGTAAACGTTGCCCAGGGTAGCGCCGCTTGCCTTGGCGAGCACATCTGCCTTCTGGCGGGCTTCTTCTACTGCTGCTGTTAGGGCTTCGTTGTATTTTGCATCGTAGTCGCTTGAGTAATACCGAATGCCGTCAGTATTGTTGGCGCCTGCCTCTACGCACGCAGAGACCACTTCGCCCACCTGGCCTATGTCCAGGTCGGATACGGCAAGGCGTGTGGTCATCTCGTATCCGACGATGTTGGTCGAACTGTCGTCGGCACTATCCTCTGCCGCAATTGCCAATTCCTCCCCGTTTGACGCGGCAGGCGCGGAATAGGTTATGGGGCTGGAGTAGTCGTAGCGCGGGTTCAGGTACGTGTCGGTGGTCTGAATACTTTTCTCGTCGACTCCCAGTTTTTTAAGCGCGTCGATTACCGCATTCACGTTGGTGGTGTTTTCGCTTTGCGTGCCTTCTGCGGTAGCTGCTTGCGTGGTGACGGCAACGCCTACCTCTGCCTTGTCGGGCACAACCTTCACTTCGCTGTTCGCCGTTACGGTAATGGTTGGAGTAGCGCCGCCTTCGGGCACGATTACGGTCCGATCGCCTCCTGCTGCGCATCCTGCGAGCACCAGCGTGCATACGGCAAGGCAGGCAGTAAATGAAATGGACTTGGCAAGTGTTTTCATGAGTGTCCTCTCTCCCTTTTCAGCGCCACACGAACACGTCGGTCGCGCAGAACGCCCCTTATTATGCAACACGATTGAACGGGCCGTATTGTCGGAATTGTTTTCTGCCACATGCGCCGACGATCGAGCAGGACCCGTCCTCGACTTGTCTTCGGGCCCGCTTTGCGGAGTCTGTGTCCGCGGCGGCGTGCGCTCGCTTCGACTGCTGGCCATCTTATTTGGGCAGTGCGTGGCCAGGTTTCGACAGAGGGCCCCTGTGTCCGTGAATTCTGGCGTGAACCTTGCCCATGAACAATTGGTACCCATGGCGGCTCCCTTGCGAGTCGGCCTTGCGTCTTGTTTTATAATCGTGCGATACGTGTAACCACGACTTTCAAGGAAGTTCATCATGAGCAGCATGAAAGAGTACAATCCGCATGAAATCGAGCCGCGCCTGCAAAAGGCATGGGAGGCGGCCGACGCGTATAAAGTGTCCGACGACGGAGACCGCCCGAAGAAGTACGTGCTGGAGATGTTCCCCTACCCTTCGGGCGACATCCATATGGGGCACGTGTCCAACTACACCTACGGCGACGTGATAGCGCGCTACTCCACCATGCGCGGGTTCGACGTGCTGCATCCCATGGGCTGGGACGCGTTCGGCCTTCCGGCAGAAAACGCCGCCATCAAGCGCAACAGCCATCCGGCGAAGTGGACCTACGAAAACATCGCCACGCAGCAGGCAAGCTTCCAGCGCATGGGCTTTTCCTACGACTGGAACCGCAAGGTGGTCGCCTGCGACCCCGAGTACTACCGTTGGGGCCAATGGTTGTTCTTGAAGTTTTGGGAACGTGGGCTGGTAGAGCGCAAGAATTCGCCGGTGAACTGGTGCCCCGACTGCAAGACGGTGCTGGCGAACGAGCAGGTTGAAGAAGGCACCTGTTGGCGATGCCACTCCCAGGTGGAAAAACGCGACCTGACGCAGTGGTACTTCAAGATCACCGACTACGCCCAGCAGCTACTTGACGACTTGGACAAGCTGGATGGTTGGCCCGAACGCGTGAAGCAGCAGCAGGCGAA
>JAFUCW010000374.1 GCA_017459485.1 Eggerthellaceae bacterium
ATAACAAATTCGATAACTAGTTATAGATATACCGAGATTTCGAAATCTTTTACCGTCTCTGCCTTGCGCCGAGAGCGCATCTGCGCGATGAAACTATGGTTCTGCTAGAGAGCACGATGCGCACATCGAAAGTGTACGCCGACCTGTTTGCTTTGCTTGCGCAGCATAAGTATGGGATTCGAAAAAGGGAAGCATGCGACAGGCTGGGCTACTCGAGCAGCCAGTTTGACATGGCAGCGGATGAGGCCATGAAATGCGGCTACGTGAGAGAGTACCGCAACCTTGGAAAGCCGCATCATCCAAAATTCATTCAGCTTGTGGACCCCTTCATTCTATTCCACTATCATTTTCTGGATCCGGTGCAGGGTGACGCTCCCCTCCATTGGTCCGATTTCGTAGCAGATCAAGGACGTTATAGCAACTGGAGAGGTGCCGCGTTCGAAATGGTGTGCCTGTATCATGTCCGTCAGCTAAAAACTGCGCTTGGAATCGAGGGAATCAAAACGAAAGAAGACCCCTGGTCCAGCAGCCCGGGGAAAACCGGTGCGCACATCGATCTTGACATCGAGCGAGCAGACCGAGTAACCAACCTATGTGAGATGAAGTTCACGGACGGCCCCTACGAGCTCTCCGAAGCGAATGCCAGAAAGCTTATTGAAAAGGCGGAGTCGTTTAGGGAAGAAACAGGAACCAGGCATGCGCTGAAGACGGTGCTCGTGTCTGCAAGTGGAATTACGGGGGGCCACGACGGGGCAATCGCAAAGAAGATTGGAATAGACGACCTGTTTTCGTGACGCATGCCGCGTCTTCGGGTAAACAAACCCTTTTGACAGAAAAAAAGAGAAATAGCCCTTGACAAACTATGGCAGCTGTAATAAAGTGTACACGTTCACAAACGAACATGTTAACTTCTGTAATCGAGAGGCATGCAGTGGCGAACTACACGAAAGGCACCGAGACGAAGCGTCAGCTGGTGGACTGCGTGTACCGCATGCTGCAAGATCGCGACGCCTCGGAGCTAACCGTGCGCGACATCGCAGCTGCTCAAGGCCTTTCTCCTGCCGCCATCTACCGCCATTTTGAAAGCCTGGACTACCTGATCGTAGTGGCAAGCGTGCGCATGCTCCACTCCTACATGGAACAGTACGCGCAGCTCACCGACCGCGGGGGAGACCTGGTCGAGTCCTACATTGAAGGTTGGGAGCTGTTCAACCGCTACGCCTTCGAACGGCCGGACGTGTATTACCGTCTGTTCTGGGGAGACTACAACCAGAGCATGGACGAAGCCATGCAGGACTACTACAACCTGTTTCCGTTCGAGGCATCGGAGAAGACCGCCGCGTACTTCTACGTGGTCATGTTCAACGCCGACATGCGCAGCCGCGACGAAATCACCCTCCATCGCGCCGTGTCACAGGGGATCATGAACGAAGACGACGCGAAGTTCTACAGCAAGTCCAACGTGCTCATGGTGCGCAGCCTGATTTTCGACGCCATGGGCGCGGACGAAGAGGGTCGCAAGCGGCTCGAAGCAGAATGCAACGGGCTTATCCGGGCGAATATGGAAAGGGTCGCGCGCAAAGTGGCGTAAAAGCGAACATGGCGTTGGAAGCTTTTATTTTTTGCCACAAAAGTGAACATGTTCGCAAATGTTTACAAACAATGAATGGCAGAGATGGGAAACATGGATTCAGGAAGTAAGCAAGGGTAGAACCAAGAAACAGCATAGCGCAAGTTCGGGAAGTAAAGACAAGAAGAAAGCGAAAACGAGAAGGGGGACAAGATGAAGATCACAGGAGCGAAAAGATGGTTTGTCGTGGCGCTGTGCGCGCTCATGGCGGGCGTCATGGTGTACGTGCCGTTTCTGCGGTACAGCTACTACAACCAGATGGTCGTGTTGTTCACCGAATTCCATCAGGTGGTGCCTGCCAGCGAAGTGAACAGCTTCATCGGACTGTTCGGCATGGCGTTCGGCATCGTTTCCATGCTCGGTTACCCGTTCGGCGGCATCTTTGCCGACAAGTTCAAGGAGAAGTGGCTGCTTATCGCAGGCGGTGTGATCATGGGTGCCTGCTCGTTCTGGTTCGGCCTCGTGCCGGGCAAGGTCGAGATCATCATCATCCACCTGCTCTACGGCGTGGGCACGAGCTTCCTTATCTGGTCGGCGTACCTGAAACTCACGCGCAAGATGGGCAACGCCGACGAGCAGGGCCGTATGTTCTCCACGTCCGAATTCGTGCGCGGCATATTCGGCACGGTCATCGGATTCGTTGGCGTGGGCTTTCTGGGCACGGCGGTGCTCGGCGACGGATCGCTTGACCCGCAGGCGCTCGGCGAAGCCTGGCGCAACCTGCTGTGGG
>JAFUCW010000375.1 GCA_017459485.1 Eggerthellaceae bacterium
CAGGCGCATCTCGTCGCCGTAGAGCATGGAGGGCACGCTCTCGCCCACGTTCACCTCGAAGTGAAGGCCCTTCTCCCTCGCGCGCGACCACAGCAGGTTCACGATGTCGGAGAGCATGCGGGAGGTTTCGTACTGGGACTCGGACAGCTCCATGCGGCCGGACTCGATCTTCGACAGGTCAAGCACGTCGTTGATCAGCGACAAGAGCATCTTCGATGCGTTCTGGATGTTGGTGGAGTTCTCGGCAACCTCTTCAGATATCTGCGGGTCGCGCAGCGTCATCTCGTTCAGGCCGATGATGGTGTTGAGCGGCGTGCGGATCTCGTGGCTCATGGAGCTGAAGAAGCGGCTCTGCGCGTCGGAGAGCGCTTGGATCTCCTGCTTCTGCTTTTCGGCCAGTTCGCTTTCAGCGTTGTAGATGCGCCGGGTGTAGCGCAGCAGCAGCGACACCATAATTGCGACTATGATGGCGGGAATTGTCGTGTCGGCATAGATCAGGTCTGGGTCGGACAGCGGCGTGACCATTTCGGGATGATAGTAGCTAAAATAAGCAATCGCGCCGAATACCGCCGACGAGATAATGGCGTAGAACCAGAAGTAATGCGTGCGGAAAATGGTTGCGAGAAACGCGATGGCGATGACAAACCAGATCGACGTGCCCGAGTGCGCGCCGCCGCCGAGCAGATAGCCCGCAGGAAAGGCGATCAGGCCGATGATGACGGAGAGCACGACACCGCCTACCGCCGTGTTGCCCGTCCGGTCAACGAACACCGTCATAAAGACAAGAATGACAACAAGCACGACAAGGACAAGATACATGGACATGCCCTGGTTGCCCGCAATGGCGATGACCAGCACGGCAAGAAGGGTGATCGCCGCCACAACCGAACCCAGCAGGAACATGCGCTGCTCGAGCGGGCGGTCTGACGTGTACAACAGCTCCCTGAATCGTTCTAACAGCTTCTTCATCGCTACACCCTATTCATACCTTCGCGAGTCGACGCGAAACGCCTTTTCTGCAGCTAGTCCTTCGCATAGATGACACCGATCGAATGCATCCATGTGTTGGCTGCCGTAGTGGCCGCCGCCTTATGGAAGACGATCTTGTCGAAACCGCCGATCTTTTCCACCTGCGCGCGAATCTCCTCTTGCTCCTGCACGCTGCAACCCGAATGCGTAACGAACAAGAGGCTCCTGTCTCCCACGCGGCGCGCACGGCGCAAGGAGCCCTGGATGAATTTCGTGGAAGCTTCCGCAACGTATCCCGACCTGAAGCCAACTGGGCGCAAACCCCGCTTGTCTAGGCAAAACACTGGCTCCCATGCGAACGCGCGGAACACGACGCGAAGCGGCTTGGGGACGAACGACCGGAGGATGGGAGAGTCCATGGAAGGAACCAGCAGCGTGGCAACCACCTTGTCGGCGTACGCCGCAGCACCGACGGCGACGGCGTCGGCGTCCTGTCCGGACTCGACAAGGCGCGCAGCCTCAAGCGCCACCATGCCCAACCCGCTCGAAAACTGCCGCGAGTCGACCACGCGCACGTTGCCGAAGCTGTCTGCCGCCTGGCGAGCCGTTTCATAGGCGGAGCTTACCCGCGAAGACACGGAAAGGTGCACCACCGTTTCCGCCCGATCGAGCATGTCGCCGAAAAACGCTTCGTATTCCTCCACCGTTGCAGGGTTCGTGTGCGCCTTCCCCCCGCTCTCTAAGTGCGCGAACAGGTTGTCGGCGTCGATTTCCTCCATGTCGCGGAAGCGGCCCTGCTCGGTAATCACGTAGAACGGCATTGTCACGATGCCGTGCTCGTCCAGCATCGCGTCGGGAAGCCCGCACGGACCGTCCACGGTAATGGCAACTGCCCTTTTGAAACGTCGAGACGCGCCCACGCGGACAGCATTGCTTTCGTCGACTATGTTCGTGCGCTCGATCAGCTCGGAGGGCAGGAACTGCAGCAGCGTCGCCTCGAGAAGGCTGCCGTGGATGGGCTTTGCGAGGTAGGCCTGGAAGCCCTGGTTCAGGTAGAACGCGTTCATGTCGGACCCCGCGTTGGCGGTCAGCGCCACCACCGGCGCGCCCTTGTTCAGCCCGCCAGGCTGGTCGCGCAGCGCCTGCAGCGTCTGGATGCCGTCCATGTCGGGCATCTCGTGGTCCATGAAGATCACGTCGTAGCGCACGTCGGCCGTCTTGTCCAGTGCCTCGCGCCCGGATGCGGCCACGTCGGTCTGGACGCGGGTGGCGCGCAGCAGCTTGCGGGCGACCATGCGGTTCATGTCGTTGTCGTCGACGATCAGCACG
>JAFUCW010000376.1 GCA_017459485.1 Eggerthellaceae bacterium
CCGCGTCGAAGATGGCCTGCGGCGCCTGGGCGTCGTCCATGGAGGCAAGCACGTAGGTGGCCGTGCCGCCATTGGCAACGATATGATCCACGACTTCTTTCGCACGCTCCTCGTTGCGTCCGGCAACAACCACCTTCGCCCCGTGTTCCGCAAGGTGGTACGCAACCTGCCGGCCAATCCCCGACGTCGCTCCTGTCACTATTGCAACTTTGTTTTCGAACTTCGACATCATCAATCCTTTCGTTTTGTAAACCTACAACACCCACTTTGTCGTATACACGCAATCCCGCCTCAGGCATTCCACCGCCAGCAAAAGAGATGGGGGACGCTGGGAGGGATAGCGTCCCCCAGAACAAAGGGAGTGACGGTCTGTTGGTTGGGCAAGCTAGCCAGTCAGCCAATCATCTGGCCATCTGGTCATCTTGCCAGCTTGGTGCCCGATAGACTAAATACCATCTACGCAGTTACGTGCTGCAACATAGGTAAGCGTGGTGGAATGCCCGGAAAGGCTCATGGGAACCTGCGGCGCATAGATGTTTCCGTAGAAGCACCCAGCCGGGTTGCCGCCTGCATACAGGCCGGGGATCGGCTTGCGGTTCACGTCGAGCACATGCATGGTGGTGTCAACTTCCAGACCGCCAACCGTGGTCATCCAGGAAGAACCCATCTCCGCTGCGTAGAACGGCGGAGTGTCGATGGTGGTCATCCACATTTCAGGCTTGTAGAAGTCGGTGTCTTCCCCCGCTTCGCACATTTCGTTGTAGTGGGCAAGGGTCTCTTTGAACGTCTCGCCGTTAAAGCGGCCGTTGTCCCATTCCGCAGCATTCATCTTCTCGATAAGCTCATCGATCGTGTCGGCCTTGATAAGCAGGCCGGCTTCCACCATCATCTCGGAATGCTCGTCGGTGTCGATGCCGTCTACCAGGCGGTCGAAGTAGTGCGGGGTCACCTTGTTTTCGGAATCGCCGTCCCAGAACGCCCAGTACAGGCCTTCAGGCTGCTTGTCGATGATCGGGCCGCTCATGAAGTAGCCGATTTCTTCGTTCATGAAGCGCTCGCCGTTCTGGTTCACGTAGAGCACCGGTGCCAGCGCGTTCGAAGGAAGCGCCCATTCGCGCCACGGATTGATGAACGCCGTGGACTCTTCCTGCATCATCTTGGTGGTGCGCTGCACGATTGCGGGAGCCACCGTGCCCATCATGTGGGACACGTACTGGCCGGGGTCTTCCATCTTGCCGCCGACCCAGACGCCCATCTTGTGGCCGTCGCCGGTCATCCATGTCTGCCAGGTGCGGCAGGTACGCAGGCCGATTGGATAGTAGTAGTCGACCATTTCGTCGTCCCAGTCGAAGCCGCCCGTCGCCAGAATGACGCCCTTGCTCGCGTTGATCTGGATGTAGTTGCCCTTGAAGTCCTTGCAGATGGCACCCGTGACGCGCTTGGTGGGGTCGTCTTCCCAGCCGTCTTCGCGGATAAGCTGCTCGCCTGTTACGCCAAACATGAACTCGGCGCCATTGGCAACTGCGTGCTCGTAAACCGGGGTCAGCCAGTCGGCGTCGGAAAGGTCTTCGCGGCCCCACGCGCATACGCCAGGCTCGTCACTTTCGCCGATGGAGTGCTGCAGCGCATACATGTTCCAATAGGAATCGTTGTAGACGCCGCCGGTCTTCTTCATGTCTTCCTGGGCTTCCTGGACAGTCTCGAAGTGCTTGTAGTAGCCGTAGTAGCTGCCAACCTTCACTGGAATGCCGCTGGCTTCAATGATGTCGGTCAGGTAGTCGCCCGCCTCGCCCGACTCGTCCAGCCACAGCTTCACTATATCCTGCTTGGATGTGGCATTGGCGCCGCCGAAGATGTCTTTGACAATAGTTGCCTTCTCTTCTTCGGTGCACAGAACGCCCAGTTCCTTGAGCTTCTTGGTGCCGAACCAGGAAAGGCCCGTCGGGCGCGTCACGCAAATGGAGCCGCTCTTTTCCACCACGATGACATTGGCACCCTTTTCGCTTGCGATAGCAGCAGCCGGGCAACCGGAAATGCCCGCGCCGATGATAAGCACGTCGCAGTCGCGCACTTCGGAAATGTCAGCTTCCGAAATGGGTTCGGGCTTGGCCATGGAGGCCGGCAATGTCTGCCCGTTGAATTCGATGAGCTTTGTGGCGCCCGATGCAGCTGCGGGAGCAGCCTCAGCTGCTGCAGATGCCGACGCTGCCCCCGCAGAACTTGCCGCCGCTTCTTCTGCCGCGCTCGAGCTTGCGGCCGATGCACTACCGCCATCCGACGCGCATCCTGCAAACGCAGCGCCACCTGCCAAAGCGGCAGCAGCAACGCCCGTGCCTTTCAGAAAGTCTCTACGCGAAACGCTTGCTTGCTTTGCCATTTCAATCCCTCCTTGGTGGAATCGTTGGGACTCGCTTTTGGAAGTCCTCTTGCGGCTATCATGCACCGCAAACAACCTATGTGCTCCCATGCGCTTCTAATGCTCTATTACGTTTTCTTATAGCTTGGCGCCACGGCTTGCCTCTTCCCCTCTCTCTATCGCATAATTTTTTCTGTCTGAAACGAGGGGGGAATATGTTTCGACGTTTGGAATGCTTTCTGGCAGTTGCACGGCTAAAGAGCTTTTCGGCTGCCGGCCAATATTTGTTCTTGTCTCAGTCTGCAGTCAGCCAGCAGATCAGCGCGCTTGAAAAGGACCTAGGACTTGCTTTGTTCGAGCGAAAAGGCACGCAAACCGAACTAACTCCTGCGGGTGCCTACCTGTACCCGCGCGTGCTCACGCTTAAAGACACCTACGAACACTATCTAAGCCAGGCAGAGCTTCTTGCCCGCGGAGGAGCAGACGAGCTTTCCATCGGATTTGACGGACCGATTGCCGAAGAATGGATCGGGCGGGCCATAGACCGGGCGAACAAGAAAATCGAAAGCGACACGCATCTTAACCTCTATCGGGCAAGCCTCAGCACCCTCACCGACTACCTGATAGAAGACGTTATCGACTTGGCTATCACCACCGACATTGAAATGGAACGGCTCGATGGCGTCACGTTCGTGCCCCTTGCAGTTGCCCACCCCTGTGTTTTTTGCGCACCTTCGCATAAGTTCGCTTCATACGAAAGCGTATCCGTCGAAGAACTTCTTGGTGAAACCATACTGGGAGCCTACGGGAAACCCCATGGGAGAGGCCTATCCCGTACGGGCGAGCACTTAGTTGACCTGGGTATTCCTGCGGAATCGCTTACCACCCACAGCGACGGCGACACGGTGTTCCTTTCGGTAAGCGCCAACATGGGCGTATTTGTGGCAAGCCATCTTTGCGACGCGTTCGCCGCACACCGTGGTGCGGCCTCGGTACCTCTGGATGCTCCACTTCCGGCCGTAACAATGGGGCTTGCCTACAAACAGACAAGCCCCTTCATCGAAGCGTTTACGCAAGTTGCCAAGAAAGCCCTTGCACGCCCTTAGCTTCCCATAGGATTTCGTGCGTTTTTCTTGAACGGAGACTACGCAGCCTTGTCCGCATTGGATGCAAGTGCCTGTTCAAGCGCATCTTCAACTGCACCGCGAACGCCATCCGATGTGATAGTGGCACCGACCACACCATCTATTTCCGCAGACTGCGCTTCTTCGATTTGCGCTTTGAAAGTGCCGTCTTCGATGGCTTCCTTGCCGCCGATGCCTTCCGTTTCGCCGGAATGGGTTATTTCGTCAACCGTAACGACGTCATTGGCAATGGAAAGCGTCACGTTAATAGGGCCTTCCTTGCCAAGCCCAACACCCGTATAGGTGCCGTCGGTATACATGGTACTGGCAGCAGTGCCCGCTCCTCCCGATGAACAGCCCGCGATAAAGGCAGCGGTCAGTACGGTGATCGTTCCTAGCATTATTTTCTTCATTGTGAAACTCCCTTTCAGCTGAGCAGTAATAGCGATATGGGCATTGTAGTGAGACGCCATGCTTACATGACGATCAATGCCCCTTTTAGATTGAATAGAGTATTAGATATTCTTATTTCACGAGAAATGCTCTAAGACGAACCGCCGCCCTGCCCCCATCTTATTCTTTATGCAACGAAGCGCTTCTGCCCTCAGTGCCAACTTCGCACTGTTCAACTCTAAAGTGGCAGATTTCTTTGGACAGCTAAAGCAGGATTCAAAGAGAGACCTGCTTGCTCCAGAGGTTGATTGCCAACCCCTTCTTTCCAAATAATATCATCATGCCGCCAGGTTCATCCCCTTGTTGTCCGGGAGGTTGATTGCGTTCAATCCGCTGAAGTACCACTCAGCTGGCGTGGCGTAGTCCAGTGACGAGTGGATCCTCCTGAAGTTGTACTTTTCCACATATTCGGCTATGACATGGCGAAGCTCCCTCATGTTCTTGTATTCCGTCTGGTAGATGCAATCATGTTTCAGGTTCCGGAACCATCTTTCGATGAACACGTTGTCGGCCCAGCGGCGGACGCCGTCCATGCTCTGCCTTACGTTATGCCTGTTCAGGCAGTCGATGTAGCATTGTGCGGTGTAGGTTGAGCCTTGATCCGAGTTGCTGATGGCGGGGCATCCGCGTCGTTCGATTGTGTTTTCCATGCAGACGACGGCCTCCTCGGCCTCGATGGTGTCGTGCAGTCTCCAGCCCACGATGAAGCGGCTGTAGAGGTCGATGATCGCCGACAGGTACACGTGGCCGCGGCCGAGCGGCACGTAGGTGATGTCGGTTGCCCAGACCTGGTTGGGAAAGCGTATGGGCAGGCCGCGCAGCAGGTACGGGATCTTGGGGTGCTTCTTCGCCGGAGTCGACGTCTTGGGCTGCGGGGCCGTCGACCTTATCCCCATGTGCTCCATCAGGCGCGCCACGTGGTGTCGCCCGAAGCGAATGCCGTTCTTGGCCAGGTTGTTCATGTGCGAGCGGGCACCGTAGTAGGAGTTCTCGGCGTGCGCCTCGTCCATGATCTTCATGGCGCGCTCCTCCTCCTCGGTGAAGCCCTTCGGCTTGCCCTTTGCGTAGTAGCTCGAGCGCGGGATGCCCAGGAGCTCGCACTGCCTCTTGACGGTGATGTCGGGGTTTTCCCTGTCAACCAGGGCCTTCTTAGATTCCAAGCTCGTCGAGCTTCTTGCGAAGGCGTCGTTGAAGGTAATCGCGTTCCACGGTCAGCTGGCCGATGATGCGATTCAGGTTGTCGACCTCCTCTTCGTGCTTCTCCTGGACCTCCCGGTCCTTCTTGATCTCCTGCTCTTGGGCGAACACGACCGCAGCGTCGTCGAACAGCTGCTTGCGCCATCCCGATATCATGTTGGCGTTCAGGTGGTGCCGCGCGGCCACCACGCCCACGCTGTCGTCGCCCTCGACGAGCTCTCGCACGATCTTCGCCTTGAACTCGGGCGGATAGACTTTCTTCTTGGTCATGATGGACCCCTTTCCGTGCTGTTCGCACATTCTACGGGGTCTCTCTTTGAAGCGCTAATCAGCTGTCCAGAAAATTGGGGCCACTATACTCGGTGCCACTCCCAACCCTTCCGTCATATGAACCTGTAAAGCTCGTCGTTGCCCTTGCGGTTGAAATGCCAGGTCTACAGCGAGGCCTTCATCGAGCGGATGCGGGCCATTCGGTCCAGGTCGCCGTTCTCAATTTCGTCGCGCAGGCCGGCCACGATGGCATCCTTGCGCCCAAGGAAGTCGGGACCGGTGAAGTTCGCGCCACCGACCGTATGGTGTGTAATGAAGGAGCAGCCGCAGGTAAGGTGCTTCACGAACAGCAGCACCTCTTCGAGCATCTCCCGCTCGCTCAGCGGGTCGAACTCCCCGCGGTTCGCGTCGTCGAGCAGCGGTGTTCCCGGGAAGAGCGTCAGGCCGCCCGTCCCCACGAGCATGGGCTTGCACTGGCTGAAGATCTGAGCCGAATGCACCGCGTGGTCGCGGCTGTGCTCCCTGCCTGCGACGCCGTTCAAGAACGTCATCCAGAAGTCGATGCCGGCCTC
>JAFUCW010000377.1 GCA_017459485.1 Eggerthellaceae bacterium
CGCAAGCTCAACGACCTGCATGCCAAGGCCCTTGCGATAGGGGACAGCCAGCAGCGTGCGAATTGCTACGCGAACGAAGTGGTGCCGACCATGGAAGAGGTGCGTGCGGAGATCGACACGCTTGAGCGCATAGTCGACTACTCCTATTGGCCGGTGCCCACGTACAACGACATCTTGTTCTACGCGTAGGAGAGCGCATTTGCACATGCCAGAAGCTGGGCCCCTGTAACGGGACCCAGCTTTTCGTATGGCCAGGGCAATGCGGCATCCTTATTGTTCCAAACGGCCGCGCAGGCGCGCACGGGCGCGACGCCTTAGGCGCAGGTGGTAGACGGCAATCGCGGCAATCCCCGATGCGGCGGCTGCTATGGCAAACGGGTGCATGTGGGTGGAGTCGGAGGTTTTCGCAAGGTTGTTGCTGGAACTGGTTCCGCCGCTGCCGGACGCCTTGGTACCCGAAGTTGCAGAACTAGAACCAGAACCAGAGCCAGAACCTGTCGAGCTCCCTTTGCCCGAAGACGAGCTGGAACTAGCCGTGCCCGACTTTGACGAAGGCTGGGAAGAAGAAGGCTGTGAGGAGGATTGCTCTGGCCCAGGCTCCAAACTTGAGCCTGGTTTGGGCTGCGAAGCCGAACTGGGTGCAGGCTCCGGCTGGGGCTCCGGTTGTGGGTTGGAATCGGAACTGGGATCCGAACTGGGCGCAGGCTCGGGCTGAGGCTCCGGCTGTGGGCTGGGACTGGAGCTGGAGTCGGGCTGCGGGGCTGGGGTCGAACTGGGTTGGGAGCTTGCCGAAGGCGCCGGCATCGGTGCGGGGTCCGGCCTGTTTCCAGGCTGCGCAGAAGCTGTCGGATCGGATGAGGGGCCCTTCTTCGTTTCTGGATCGGGCGAAGGGTCGGTGTCCTGCGGCGCCGTAGGCTCGGGCGCAGGCTTTTCGTCGGAATCGTCTGCAGGATCGTCTTGGGGCGTCGGATCTGGTCGACAGGGGACGCCGGACGTGGCTCAACGGGGTGGATGACCGTGTTGGTCTGCTGTTCGGGTTCGGACGTGTCGGGGTCTCCAAGGGTGGGCTCGCTTTCGACCACGTTGAACAATGCGCTGTTTTCGACAAGGGCCACAGGATTGTCGCCTACTTTCACGCGGAAGGAAACGGTCTGCGCGGCACTATCGCCTACTTCCAGGTCGCGTACGAGGAACTCGACGTAGGCGCGGTCGCTCTGTTGCCTGCCTTTCGCTTCCTGGTCGTTGGATTCTTCGCTGCCGGGTTCGCCGTCGGCCTTCTGGTTGCCGAATTCTTCGCTGGCTTCTTGTGCGCTACGCCCCTCGCGCGATTCGCTTGCCTGGCTACCGTGCGCATCTGCGCCTCTTTCGTCAACATCGCTACCGGGTCCGTCGCTCTCTTCGCCTCCGTAAACACCGGCATTGTCGACGCTCTGTCCGCCTTCGCCTTCTTGCGCGGAAGCTGCTACTGGCGCTTCGCTTTCTGTGGCTGGATCGATGTCTTGATCGCCTATGGCCGTCGCGGGCACAAAGACGCCTTCGCCTTCGATGGATCCTTCCACAAACGTGGTCCCTGCGGGCAGGTAGTCGCGCACGACCGTGTAGGCAGCGGTGCGGGCGCCGGTGTTGATGGCGGTAAGCGAATAGGTAATCTCCTGCCCGGGCACGACCTTGGTGTTGTGCTCGGGGTCGCTGGCCTTGCGCACCACGACGGCAGGTCCATCGTCTACCTGGACGGGATTCACCACGTCGTTAGTGGGCGTGGGCAGGGGGCCGTCGGGTAGTTCGGTGCGGTCTTGTGCGTAGGTCGCCTGGTTGCGAATCTGGTAGAAGTCGTCCAGGTCGGGATCGACCGTTACCTTGAAGCGAAGCGCAATGGTCTTTCCGGGCTCGATCGTCTCGATCAGCCAGCGAACCGCCCTGCCCTGGTCGTCAACGGAGCCATGGTCGTTTTCGTCCATAGAAGCAAACGTCGTGCCAACGGGAACCTCGTCGTAGACGGCGACCCCTTCCACCGGTGCATCCCCTTGGTTGGACGCGAGCAGCGTGTATTCGATGGTGTCGCCCGCCTTTACGGGCTGGCCGCTTTTGGGATCGGAGAACTTGACTACGGAAAGGTGGCCAAGAGGCTGCGGCTCGGGCTGTGGATCCGGCTGTGGTTCGGGCTCCGGCTTCGGAAGGTCGACCAAGATCGCCTCTTCGTCGAAGGCCTTTTCGGCGTTGTCGGCCCAAGCGCCGGCCACGTTGGTTACTTCCCTGCCGTCGAGTTCGGCTGCGGTCACGCTGGCTTGGAATTCGACGAACACGCGTTCCTGCTTAGACTCGCCCAAGGGGTTGAGCTGCTCCGATTCGTGCCGCGCTCCCTCTTCCCACACGCCGTGGTTGCCTGCCGTCGAAACAAGGTTGAGGGTGGTGGGCACGCTCCAATTGGCGTCGCTCATGCGCTGCGCAACTTGGTAGGCGCCGGGGTCTACCAGGGACCCTTCGGCATCGAAGACGACCACCGACGACCGTAGCAGCTGCATGCCTTCGACCTGGAACAGGTCGTCGATACCCACGTTTCGCGCGAACGTCCCTGCCGCTTCGTTGTCCACCTGGATGCGGTAGGTCACCACGTCTCCTTGCTTGTAAGCGACGCGCGTTTCGAGCGCGTGCTTGGTCACCAGCAAGCGGGGCGTGTTCACCCACACGACAGCACTGTCTTCGGCGCCGATGCCGTCAAGCATGTTAGAGGCTTCTACCTTCGCGGTGTTGACGATTTCGTCCCCATTGACCTCTTCGGTGGGCACAGCCGTGTAGGACACCGTCACGTCGGCGCCGGCAGGCAGGTACGGATGCGACACGGCAAACGCGTTGCCGTCTACTTCCACCTTGTAGGGGTTGTCGCGCTGCTCTTCGCTGTGGAGACCGTCGCCGTCTGCAAGGTACGCCACGGTTTCCGGGACTCCTTCCACTGCGATGCTTTCGGGCTGAAGCCGCATCCCGGAAGGCAAACTGACGTCTTCCATGACCACGTCGCGTGCGACGGTCCCTGGAGCGATGTTACGATAGCGAACGGCGTAGCGGACTTCGCTGCCAACCTGGTATTCGTAGGTTTCGACTTCCTTGGACAAGGCAAGCACCGCTTCGTTGGTCCACACGCCGTCCTTGGACGTGGCGCTTTCGCTTCCAGGCAAGGGATTGGCGGGTTGCGCCGTGGCGGAGTTGAACGTCTCTAGGCCATTGGAGTCGCGCGTTGCAGTGGCAGTGTAGGTCACGGTTGCCGTTTGCCCAGACGGCAGGTAGGGAATGCGCAGCGTGAACCCGTTGCCGGCCTCGGTCAAGACGTAGGATCCCGCACGCTCTTCTTCGCGGTGCTGGCCCTTCCCGTCGACGGGGTAGGCCACCTTCGCCGCGACGCCTTCGACGTGCACCGACCCTTGGTCGAACGCGACGCGATCGGGCAGGTCGTCTGTGAGCACCACGTCGCGCGCGATGGTGCCTGCAGGCCCGTTGTTGGTCAGCGTGAGCAGGTAGGTGACGGTGTCGCCTGTGCGGTACTCGAATGCGTCGGCGCGCTTGAGCACGTCCAGCTTGACTGCGTTGACCCATATGCCGTCGGACGCTTCGGTCTTCGTCTTGGGGTCAAGCGGGTTGGCGCACGTTGCTTTGACGGTGTTGACGGTCTCTTTGCCATTGCCTGCCTCAAGGGCAGTGGCTGTGTACGTGACGGTCACCGGAGCGCCGGCAGGAAGGTAGGGTATGCTCACAACAAAGCCGTTTCCCGACGTGGCAAGCGTGTGCTTGTTCGTGCGGTTTTCTGCCTTGTGCACGCCGCTGCCGTCGACTGGATAAGAGACAGGGTCGGGCAGTCCTGTCACCTTCACGGATTTCGGGTCGAGCTTCAGGTAGGGAGGCAGCGTCGCATCTTCGATCTTCACGTCGCGGGCAATGGTGCCCTCGGCAGTGTTGCGCAGCACAACGGTGTAGGACACGGTGTCGCCGACGCCGTACTCGAACGCATCCGCCTGCTTGTCCACTTTCAACACGGCGTTGTTCACCCAAAGCCCGTCGGTAGCAGACACGCTCCCTTCGGATCCGGAAGAAGGGTTTTCAATTGTTGCGGTCGCTGTGTTGAAGAACTCCTTGCCGTTGTTAGCTTCTGAGCATTTGACCTTAAGCGAGTACGTGACCACCTTGTCGGCAGGCAGGAAGGGAATGGTCGCCGAAAGGCTTGCGCCCTCTAGCTGCGCTCGTGCAGACGAATTCGACACTGTTTCGGCGACCACCTTGTTGTCCTTGACTGCCTGCACGATCGCGTCTGTGGGCACGCCGGAGGAAACGAGCGACCCTTCCACGGGAACAAGCCCGTCGGGCAGCTTGTCGGAGATGTGCACGTTGCGCGCGACGGTGCCCGCGCGGGGGTTTTCAAGTGCAATGGTATAGGTTGCCTCGTCACCCACAGCGTGTTCGAACTTCACCGACTTTGCCAGGTCGACGGAAGCTGCCCCAACTACCACGGAGACTTCTTCGGTGCTCTTCTCCATTCCGTTGATGGTAGAAAACCCTGTGTTGGAAAGCTGGGCTTTCGCGTCGGATTTCACCTTTGCCTGGATTTCGAGCGTGTAGGTGCCCCCGCGATAGACCATGGCAGAAGTGGGGTCGGTGTTTTCTCCCACGCGTGAAGCCTGCAGATAGTCTTTCGAAAAAGCATAGCCGACCATGCGCTTCGACTGGTCGTACGAAAGAGCGCCCGCAGCGGCAGTTACGTCGGTCTTCTTTGAGGACTCCGGTGCTGTGTAGACCAGCTTGGCCGAAACGTAGTCCAGGTTGGCGTCGATCGTGTCGTGGATGACGAAGCTTTGGTAGGGAGTGAACAGGTCTTCGCCATAGGTGTTGACCTCCTGGGAGATGGAGAATGTGACTGCTTCTCCCAGGGCGCGTGCACGATGGTCGCTTACGGTCTTGACGGGTTCTGGGGGTTGCGCGCCATAGGTCCCCGCAAACGCCACGGTGTAATAGCGTACTCCGTTGTTGGGGAATTCGGGGTTGTAGCCTTCCGGCACGGTGTCAAGCGACGGGTTGACGGAATTGGACGACCCCGACCCTATTCCCCTGATGGTTCCCGCATCGCTTGCGGTAGCGTCGAGCGTTGTGGTGTCGGAGGGCCATCCGTTGTACACCACTGCATAGCTGCGGACGTCTATGGTGCTGGCCCCGCGCAGGTTCTTTTCGATCGACGCGGATCGCCATACGTAGGTTTCCGCATTCGGATTGAGGCTGCCAGGAGCGTAGTCGGTGGGGTAGCGCACGCCATCAAGCGTGAAGAACCGCCGCGAGTTGAACTTGTTGTCCACGTAG
>JAFUCW010000378.1 GCA_017459485.1 Eggerthellaceae bacterium
ACTGCTGGCGAGTCCCCTGTTGTTGACGCTGCCGCCGAGTCTCCCGAAACCATAACCGTATTCACCACCCGTGCCGACACGCTGTTCGGGTGCAGCTTCTTCCTGTTGGCGCCGGAATATCCTGGCTTGGAGGAGTTCGTGGCGGGTGCAGGGCACGAAGCCGAAGTTCACGAGCTTGTCGAAGCCGCCAAGAAGGTCTCCGCCGTGGAGCGCGCCCAAGGCGATCGCGAAAAGCACGGCGTGTTCACGGGGCGCTACGTGGTCAACCCCGTCAACGGCGAGCAAGTGCCCGTGTGGGTGGCCGACTACGTGGTGGCCGACTACGGCACCGGCGCGGTTATGGCGGTTCCCTGCGGAGACCAGCGCGACTTCGAGTTCGCGCGTAAGTACGACCTGCCCATCGTGCCCATCATCCTGGACGAAGACGACCCACTGTTCAGCCAGCTCAACGGACAAAAAGAGCGCGTGGTCACTACGGTTGACTGGGACGGCGCCATGGATGCGGAAGGCACGCTCGTGCAGTCTGGCGAATACACGGGCATGCGCGGCGGCAAGCACTCCGAAGGCGAGGCGGCCATTGTCGCGGCGCTCGAGGCGCAGGGCAAAGGCAGGCGCAAGGTGGAGTTCCGCCTGCGCGACTGGCTTATCTCCCGCCAGCGCTATTGGGGCAATCCCATTCCTGCCATCCATTGCGAAACATGCGGCGTGGTGCCCGTGCCTGAAGACCAGCTGCCCGTGCTGCTTCCCGAAGACATCGACCTGGCGGCGGGCGAGACGTTGGCGACGCATGAAGAGTTTGCGGCATGCACTTGCCCAAAGTGCGGCGCTCCGGCACGGCGCGAAACCGACACCATGGACACGTTCACGTGCTCTAGCTGGTACTACATGCGCTATACCGACCCGCGCAACGACACGGCTCCGTTTTCGTCAGAGAAGGCCAACGCGTGGCTGCCGGTAGACCAGTACATCGGCGGCATTGAGCACGCCATTTTGCACCTGCTCTACAGCCGCTTCTTCACGAAGGTCTGCCGCGACATGGGCCTGCTCGACTTCGATGAGCCGTTCACCAATTTGCTGTGCCAGGGCATGGTGCTTGACGCGCATGGCGAAGTCATGTCGAAATCCAAGGGCAACGTGGTTTCCCCTGAAGACATGATCGGCCAGTACGGAGCAGACGTCGTACGTGCGGCCATGCTGTTTTTGGGACCACCCGAAAAAGAGAAGCTTTGGAACGAAGACGGCCTGGGTGCTTTGAACAAGTTCCTCAATCGTGCATGGCGCGTGGTGCACGACCTGGTCGGCAAGGCGGGAGAAGACACGCTGTTCGATCCCGCGACGGCCGATGTCGACCCCCGCGACAAGGTTGCGACTGTAAAGCGCGAACGCCACAGGGTGGTGGGGAAGGTGACGGCCGACTTCGACCGTTACAACTTCAACACGGCACTCGCCGCCATCATGGAGTTGGTGAACGCCACAAGCGACTATCTTCGCATGCGCCCAGCGGAACACCGCCTTTCGTGCGAAACCGGGGCAGCTCTCTGCCCAGATTTGGCCGACACCATCGTGAAGCTGCTTGCCCCCATTGCGCCGCATTGGGCAGAGGAGCTTTGGCAGGGTGCGCTCGAGCATGCGGACAGTGTGCATAAGCAGCCGTGGCCCGCATTCGACCCCGAGCTTGCGAAGGCTGACGAAGTGGAGCTGGCAGTCCAGGTGAACGGCAAGGTGCGCGCGAAGATCGTCGTTGCCGCCGACGCGGCAGAGGACGTTATTCGTTCCCAGGCGCTGGAGGCGGCGGCAGAGCATACAGCCGGCAAGGAAGTGGTCAAGGCCATTGTCATCCCGTCGCGCCTGGTTAACATCGTCGTAAAATGATGCATTCCTACCTGGTTCAAATGCATCGTTAGGTTGCTATACGGATCGTATGGGTGTACTGGGACAGAACATCGATGCGGAAGGTGCGGTTGCCGCGTCGGCGCGGACCTTGGCTGCACGTCCGGTTTTTGTTGCGCTTGTGTTGTTGGCAGTTCTTGTCGTGCTTGCTGTTGCGGTGCCCAACGTTACCATGCTGGTGGAGGAAAAGCCCCACTTCCGCACGGTCGGAGAGCTGTCAGACGAGGTCTTGCACTTGGACGAAGACCTGCCGGCCGAGGTTCCCCCCGCTGCGCAGACGACGTTCGGAACCTACGACGCCATTGTCGTGCTGGGCGCGGCGGTGCGCCCCGACGGCACGCCCTCGCCCATTCTGGAGGACCGCATCCGCACCGGCGTGGAGCTTTACCAGGCCGGTGTGGCGCCCAAGATCATCATGAGCGGCGACAACACCTCCGACCGCGAAACCTACAACGAAGTCGTGAACATGAAGAACTTCGCGGTCGAACAGCTGGGTGTGCCCTCCGCCGACGTTTTCTGCGACCATGCGGGCTTGAACACCTACGACAGCATGTACCGCGCTTACCACGTGTTCGGCGTGCAACGCATCGTGGTGGTCACGCAAAGCTACCATCTCTACCGCGCTCTGTTCGATGCCGAAAGCTTCCACATGCAGGTCGCGGGCGTGCCCTCCGACCTGCGCACCTACGCCGCGCAACCCTACTACGACCTGCGCGAAGTGGCCGCCCGTGTGTCGGATTACATCAAGGTGCGCACCCGGGCCAACGCCACCATCCTCAGCGAACCTGTCTCCCTTTCCCAATCCGGCGACGTCACCACTTGGTAGACGAACGCACCGTGCCAACGGGGCGGGGGATTATGCACACATGCTCACTACAGGCGCCAATGGAGCGTCGGCACGTCTTGCTACCGCATGCTTCGATGTGTATAATTACGTTGTACGAAAATAGGAGACAGCATGGACGAGCTGATCATCGACGAACATGCTTTAATGCATGGACTCGCGGCGGATGACATAGAGTACGCATGGTATAACTTCGTAGCGAAAATGCACCGCGGCGCGCCGAAGGAAGGCGAGATAATTGCTGTCGGATACGATGGGAAGGGTCGCTTTCTGGAAATGGTGGGAGCTGAACGGCCATTCGCCACAATCGTATTTCATGCAATATCTCCCCCAACGAGGAATGCGATGAGAGAATTGGGGATGGAGAAAGGGTAGCTCATGGCAAAGGTAATGACATCGAAAGAGATAGAATCCAAGTTCGGCATTCCTTCCGGGCAGATTGAACAGTGGGCCGAGGATGCCGAAAAAGGTGTTTACCATGGCGAGCCTCGCGGCGAGGTTGTGCGTGGCAGGCCGCTCCTATTCGGCGAGGAGACGCGCCAGGTTGGTTTCAAGGAACCCTTGCAGAAGGTAAAGCTTATCGATAGGCGCGCTAGTCAGCTTGGTATGAGGCGCTCCGATTATCTGCGCCATCTTGTTGACGAAGACCTAAGAATCGCAGGTATAGCCTAGCGGCAGGCAGTGGGAGGCGCAGCGAAGGGCCCGTCGACGGCATACAGCTTCACTTCGTCCGCTATTACTCTGTTGTAGAACGACGGTCTCATCTGCTCCGGCGGGGGCGGATGCCCACTCACAGTCTCCCACCTGGGCAAACGCAGCTCGGGGGAGGGGCGGCCTCGTGGGCGAAAAAGCGCAAAACGTCAGGGGGAGGCTAGCAGCTCCGTGCAGGAACAGGCCGGAGACTCCGGAGAAGATGCCAATACTACGAGCGCTGAAGAGCCCATTTCGCACCTGCAAGGCACTAGCTTCACGGCAGAAGAGTGGATGTATAGCGTTACGGCAGAGTTGGTTGTGCCTGATGCGTCCATGCCTCCAGATGCCAGTAACGTTTCCCTTAACCTCAACGAGCGTTTCGACCTAGAGCGTGGAAGGCTTGTTTGGGACCGTTACGACATTCCTGAAACAGGCATCCGCGTTGTACGCGTCTACGACCTGTCTCTTATTGGGGAAGAATCGAGCGTGCAACCTACAGGGCAGACCGAGCTGCTGTTCCATACTAAGGTGAAGTATGCCAAGGACGCCGAAATCTTCCTTATCGACAAAGACACTAACAAGCTCACGCGTCTTGAAACCTATACCAACATCAGCGACGGCAACGTCTTTTCTGCCATGACGGACCAGGTAGGAATAGTTGGCTTTACCTTTATAGTTCCGCCGTACGACGAAGCGTTGGAAGAAGAAGCTGCCAATTTGTCAGACGCGGAAGATGGTTCAGACGCAATCGAAAACGCAGAGACTGCGAATACGCTGCGCGTACTCAAATCCGCTTCCGGTACACTTGCTGCCAACAGTGCCCCTGCGACAACGCTGCGCGGCGTCAAGGCTCCTGCCGTCTAGCCCTTGCGCTCTGGCGGCAGCGGCAACATCGACGAATACGTCTACATTCGCTACACCCTTTTGGACCGCGTTTCAAACCAAGCCCTCAGTCCTGATGTACCCATCAAAATTCAAACAAAAGAAGGCTACGCCCAAGACGGTGCCCATATCCCCATTATGCAAACCATCTACGATGCAGACGGCAATGAACTCGACTCCGTCACAACGGATAACCTTTACTACAGGTCGGCGCAAGGCGATGCAAAGAAGTGCACCTCGTCTGGTTGCACCACGGTGTATGGCTACAAAGACCGCACGCAAGCAGGGCATGCAAGCACGTGGACAAGCGAAGTCGACTACGTCCGCTATGCCTTCCAGGTCAAGACCAATACCTACGGAAACACAGGTATAGGCAGGCGCTACTACGAACGTGTAATCATCGAAGACACCCTCCCTGAAGGTGCTGTTTTCAACCAATCCCAGAACCCTGGCTGGACCTACAACGAAGAAACAGGCAAGCTACGCTACATTTACAACCCAAGCAGCGTTATCACGTCCTCTTCTTGGTCTAGCGACATAGCAACCTTGTATCTGAAGTACCCGTGCGTTGAATTCGGTACGCAGGTTGAAAACACGGCAACTATCACGCTTGTTCCCGCAAAGAAAGCGGCCGACGAAGTGCAGCCAACAATCGACTCAACGGCATACTCGCAATACCAAAAGCGCGAACGTCCTACGACCGCACCCACGCGCCCTGCGCAGAACAGCAACAAGTCGTTCGCCTATTCCCTTGACAGTGAAGGGAACCAGCTTTCCGGGTACTATTACGATCTGCAGCGCTACCGCGAGCGGTCGTACGTGTTCAATTTGTACTTCCAGGGCACCAGGGGAAGCGAGTACCAGGACTTCAAGTACTACGGCGTTGAGTTCCACGAGACAACCGAGGGCAACAATAAGCTCGATTCCCGCCTGTACTACGAAAAGGTGCGCCTGTACAAGACTGCCGACTTCAAGGGCACGGTAGCGGTTTGGGACCTTTCAAGCGGTCAAGAGGTTGCTGTGCCTGGAGCCAGCGGAATCAACCTAGAAAACATGGCAACCGACTACATCGACGTTGCGTTGGGACCAAACGTCACAGAGTTCAAGGTTAAGGCGGACGAAGGCGACTACTACTACGTTCCCGAAAGCACCAACTATAACTCGTACCACAATAGCCTTCAGGTATCCGTTTTCACGAAGTTTCGCAACCCGAACAGCAAGGCACTCACAGGTACAAGCAGCGCGAGCCTTTACAACTACGCGACAATTTCGGCGAACGTAAAGGACTTCGCGCCCAACGAACCCAATAATTATTCGTACGTGCGTTCCGGCTACTTCACTCTCTATCCGCCTCGAATCTATGTCTATACCTCCAAGTCGCATATCGGGTACCAAACCACAGCAGACCCTTCGGGGGAATACACTGCCTATACGAACAGTTATGTCGACACAGAGGCGCAACGCCAGAGGACCTTCCTGTTCCGGCTGCAATACACGGGCTACAAAGAAGGTCATAAAGACGCGCGGCTCTACAGCATGTCCCTGATCGACGAAGACCTAGATCCTTCGCTCAAGTACACCTTCCTGCGCATTCCTAAGAACGAAAGATACAACGGCACGGTGCGCATCAAAGCTACCACGAGGGACAACGGTTCCGAAATCGTGCTTGCAACGGGAATTGAGCCAAGCGAAATAGATGGCTATTACGTCTACGATTTCAGGGATCAAACGGCTGTCGACCCAGCCAACAGCAAGAAGCTTGCCATTGAAGCCGAAGGTGCTAACGACTACCTATAGATACCGCGCGACCCAAACCATGAAGCAGCCACCTACACAGGAAATTACTATGGATACACGCCTTTCTATGCCGAACCACCACCAGTGCAAGCGCAAACAGGTTGACCGTGCTGCTCGCAATCGCGATGGCGGCACGCGCACGTTGTGCGGGGGCGGTGCTGTTGGTCGTCTGTGCCATGCGTCCTTCGCTTATAAGTTGCTACGTTGGTGCACGAGCTACGTTGGTGCACAAGCTTATTGTATAGGAGCAAACGGGAAGTACGTGCTGGAAGCGCTCTTAGGCGTTCTGGTCGAGCATGGTCGCGTTCTGGTCAAACATGGTCGCGAATTCCGCAGCCGGTACAGGGCGGGAATAGTAGTAACCTTGCACGAAGCGGATGCCCATGGCCCGCAGGCTTTCCACCTGATCCTTGGTTTCCACGCCTTCTGCGACAATGGGGATAGAAAGCCTGTGCGCCATCTCCACGATACTGGAAAAGACGCTCTGGCCGCGTTCGGAATGCTCCAGGTTCGCCATGAAGCCCATGTCTGCTTTCAGGATGTCCACCGGCATGGTCGCGAAAGTGTTGAAGTTGGAGTACCCGCTGCCGAAGTCGTCCATAAGGATTTTGTAGCCCATGCGCTGCACCGACTCCAGCTGCCGCTTGATTTCTTCGGAGCGCACGAGGACGCTTTCCGTTATCTCCATGCGGATATCCTCTGAAGAGACGCCGTAGGCTGTCACCGTCGAAGAAAAGTCGTCAAGGAATCCAGGGGTGAGCAAGTCGGCGCGCGACACGTTCACGGACACCGGAACCACATTGCGTCCCTCGTTCTTCCAGCGGGCAACATGCTCGCACACTTCGCGGCAGACGAACAAGTCCAGTTCGCTGATGAACCCGTTGTCTTCGAACAAGGGAATGAAATCCGCCGGCGATATCATGCCGTACGTGTCGTCCTCCCAGCGTATCAGGGCCTCCGCAGCGGTTATGGTGCCGGTCTGTATGTCCATGATCGGCTGGAGGAAGACAGAGAATTTTCTGTGCTCCAGGGCGTTCCTCATTTCCTGGAGGATGTGGCTCCTGTAGCGCAGGCGCTCCTGGGCATTGGCGTCGAAGAAGGCATACGTGCGCTGGTAGTCCCCTTTCACCTGCTGCAGCGCAAACGTCGCGCGGTCGCAGAGAAGCGACACGTCGGCGTTGCGGTCTTCAATGGGGTAGATGCCCTGGTGCAGCGAGATAAGGTAGGGCTCTCGTACCTCCGGAGCACATTCTTCGATGGGGATATTCGGAAGAGAAAGGACCACTTTGTCCCTGGGGCAGCAGATGTAGAATTTGTCTGCGCTGAAGCGCGCCAAGGTGTCTGTGTCTGGATACAGCCTGTTCAGGTATTTTCCCACATACGACAGCACGTTGTTGCCTGTCTGGAACACGAAGCGCTCGTTAACATTGCGGAAATTGTTAATGTCGACCGCAACCATGCAATACTCTGTTTCTGTGTCGAAGCGCAGCAGCTCCGGCACCGTGTTGAGGAAGCCTCGCTGGTTGAAAAGGCCCGTCAGCTCGTCGTGCCCAGGCTCCAGGAACAGGGGAGAGATGACCAGATACAGAAGGCCCGTAGTGAACGCCACGCCGCCAATGTAGAAGTCCACCACGAAGAACTGGTAGATCTGCAGTCCGAATTCGTAGGCGAAGAACAGCAGCAATCCGAAAAACGTCTTGGCGCCCAGGCTGATGCGCGCCCGGTACACCATGACAACCATGGCACCCATGTAGGAGAACCACACGATGTAGTTCAAGATGAGTAGCGGGCCGCGATGGTATTCGCCGCCGTCGTAGTTGAACATGCAGCCTGTGGCGGGGTTGACGAACAGAAAGATGATCGCCATGACAATCGGAATGGGGAATATAAGCAAGGGGTGTCTTACGCGGCCCATGCATATGTCGGCAAAATAGAGCATCATGAAGCCTAGAGTGACGCTCAGCGTGACGAAGTAGAGGGTGTCGAATTCGAAGAAGGGCTCCATGGTGAGAAGCCCTGTGCTTGCGAGCCAGGAAAACGCGAAGTACAATGCGCCTACAAGATAAATCTCGTCGATAGCTACCAGGCCGTACAGCGCCCGCCGCCGCTTGGCGAATTGCCATTTCTGCGCGCGGATGATGAAGACGATCGCCACGAACAGCATGCAATTGAGAATGTCAAATGTGTAGTGCATATGCGTACATTATACGCCCAGCCTGCGCGAGTTGACCAACAATAAGATTCAGCAGAACAACCTGGACAAGCTTGCTCAGGGCCCGCCCGGAGCCTGGGGATCAGGTCCGAACGCGCGGGTCCGAGGGCGCGGATTTGGGGGGCGCGACTCCGAACGAACCTGTGGCGCAGCTCTGTGCGAGCTTGATCGAGTTAGCAACCTATTTGATGCTAAGGCACCGTGTGCGGCACTGCGCCCTCTTGCGCTAGAATTGGCGGGACGCAACCAATGTCCCCACGAAGGAGACGCTATGTACAACGAAGCCATGCATGCCATGGGCGTGGAGCCCTCCGTCATCCGCGAGTTGTTCGCCTACGGCGCCAAGCGCAAGGCGGAGATAGGGGAAGACAGGGTCTTTGACTTCAGCATAGGCAATCCCAGCGTGCCTGCCCCTGTTTCGGTGGGGCGCGCCCTAGAAGAGCTGGCGAAGCTGCCGCCCGCGCAGGTCCATGCCTACACGCAGTCGGCGGGAGACCCGACGGTGCGCACGGCCATCGCCGAAAACCTGAACGCGCGTTTCGGCACGGACTATACGGCAGCCAACCTCTACCTGACCTGCGGTGCTGCGGCGTCGTTGTCCATTTCGCTGAAAGCGGTGTTGGAAGGCAGCGAAGAAGTGGCAGTGGTAGCGCCCTTCTTTCCCGAGTACCGCACGTGGATAGATTCGCACGGAGGCGTGCTCGTTTCGGTGCATGCGCGCGAATCCGACTTCCAGATTGACCTTGACGCCATGGACGCCGCCATCGGACCGCGTACGAAGGCCGTCATCATCAACAGCCCGAACAACCCTGTGGGCACGGTCTACTCGCGCGAGAACCTTGAAGGGCTTGCACGCATCTTGGAGCGCAAGCAGGCGGAGTACGGTACGGCCATTTTCCTGATTTCCGACGAACCCTACCGCGAACTGGTTTACGATGGCCTTGAAGTGCCCTGGGTGCCGGACATCTACGGCAACACGATCGTGTGCTACTCCTGGAGCAAGAGCCTTTCCCTTCCCGGCGAACGCGTGGGCTACATTCTGGTTCCGCAAAGCGTCGCCGACTGGGAAAACGTCTACTTCGCCATTGCAGGTGCAGGGCGTGCGCTTGGGTTCGTGTGCGCTCCCGCTGTTTTCCAGCAGGTCATCGCGCGGTGCGTGAACGAACCAGCCGACATTGCCGCCTACGAGCGCAACCGCGAACTGCTGACCAGCATGCTCGACGATCTTGGCTACGACTACATTGCGCCGCAGGGTGCCTTCTACCTTTGGATGCGATCGCTCGAGCCGGACGCGAAAGCGTTTTCCGATCGTGCGAAGGCCCACGAGTTGCTGCTGGTGGCGTCCGACAGCTTCGGCGTGGAAGGATGGGCACGCCTAGGGTATTGCATATCGCCCGAAACGATTATGAACTCGCGCGATGCTTTCGCGGCTCTGAAAGCGGAGTATTAGGTTCCGGCGTTCTACGAACAGCGGAACGAGCCGCCGCTGCGGGACGCCATCGCACCCCATCTTCGCGCTTGTTTTGCCGCTTGCGTACCGAAGTACGCTTCGCGCCAAAGGCGCGCAAACTTGGGGCACGCTGACGCTCCTCGCTGACGCTTCGACCACCTGCGGATCCTTACGGAATTGCCGACTATCGTTCGGGATGGCTTTCCTAGTGATGAAGTGAACCAGGAGAAACCTATTATTCGCTGCGCTCTGGTCTGCTGTCCCAATAGCGCTTGTCGAAGTCTGCCAGGTAGCTGTTGACGCCGTCTGCGTTGATGTCCCTGCGCAGCGGCTCCAGTATTTCGTTTTCGTGGTCGTAGGGGTTGGTGTAGCTAAGGCTTATCTCCCACGACTCCACAATAACGGCCAGCCGCTGGTACTGGTCGTCGAGTAGTTGGCGCACGTTCAGGTAGTCGTTGTACAGGGTGGACCCGCGGCCAAGTCCCAGGCTGTCAAGGGCGTCTATGTCCTTCTCAATTTCGGAAAGAAGGGAGCCTGCAATACCTGCTGCTGCCTCGCGTTGGGACTTGTCTGCTACCACTATGACGCTGTTGTACGTTTGCAGGCACGAGTACACGCGGTCGTTGTAGGATTGCAGGCGGTCGTAGGTGTTCAGCAGCTGGTCGAAGGCGGCATCTTCGTCGACATCGGCTTTGGCGTCGCGCACGGACGCAAGCGCCTCCGAGCGAAGCGCGATGCTGGCTGCCGCGCTGGACGCGTCGGCTGCTTCTTGCTCAACGATGCCCGGTTGGCCTGAAGCATCTCCGTGCGAACTCAGGCGCTGACCTATGGCGCTGCGCGCGTGAGGGTTGGCAAGAAGACCTATTCCGGCCGCTACAATCAAAATCGCCGTCACAAGGGCGATGTTGCGCACCATGTGCCCGGTTCGTCTATTCGATTTGGTTCCGATAGGTTCGAGCGTTGCTGGCGGCGTGTCGGCAGAAGGAGCGGGATCCGTGAGGATGGTTGGGGTTGTGCGGGCGCGATCAGGTGCGTACGCCGGATAGGTGCCGATGATGTCGAAACCGCTCAAGTCGGCAAACTTTTGGAAATCTTCTTCGCTGTTGTTGTCCGAAGCAGTATCACTGGGCTTGCTATCGGCATCCGGCGCGGTATCGCTGGCCCCGTTTACGGTGCTCGATGCGGTTTCGCCAGCCCTGCCTTCAGCGCCTGATGCAGCTCCGCCAACTCCGCATCCAGTGCCTGAAGCGGTATCACCAACCCTGCTATCGGCGTGAATTACTTTGTTGGTGTAGGAATCGATGGGGGTCTGATCGGCGTCGAGTCCTTCGGTCGGAATGTCGTACAGAAGGCTTTGGGGAACTGGCTCTCCGCATGCAGGGCAAAGAGGCTCGTCAAGATCGAGCTTCGCGCCGCAATTCACACAGAAATTTATTGCCATTATGCTGCTTCTCCTGGGCTTGCGCCCCTATGCGAAAAGTTTGCGTGCTCATAATACCCGAATTGCCCTGTTGTGTCCTTATGCATTTGCGTAAACGGCAATGGCTGTCTTACTGCCAAGGCGCTCATAGAGCTGGATTTGGATACGAGTACACAGCCGTGGTGGGAGAAAACGGCACTACTAGCACAGCATCTTTGCGGCGCAAGGACGAGCCTGCGCCTGTGCCCGCACCAGCGCCCGAGCCTACGCCCGCTCCGACTACCGATCCAGATCCCACGCCTACGCCCGAACCTGCGCCAACCCCCGCTCCTGAACAAGAGCCGACGCCTGAAGCCACGCCGGTGCCGTCGACAGAGCCCGAAGCCGTACCCGCGCCCACGCCAGCTCCGAGAGCTATTGCAACACCTGAAAAGCAGGGCGACACAAAACAAAACGAGCCCAAGCAGCCGGAAACGCCGGTGACACCCATTGCCAACGCTGCACCTGCTGCGCAACCCGTCAGCGTCACGCAAGCTGCGCCGTCTGCCGCCATACTCGCAAGCGATACAGCGGCACGCACCAGCCTTCCTGCCACTGGCGACCTGGTGCACGTGCTGCCAATCCTGCTGGCTGCATTGGTGTCCTGCGGCGCAATGATGCTTGCTGCAAGAAACCAGATGCGCCCCGCGCTCAATCGCGGCAAGCACGCAAAGTGTGACTGAGCCCCAAGCTTTTGACATGTGCTCCTTTGGCATGGGCACATGTCTTCGGCATGGGAGCACCGTCTTTAGCATGGGCACACGTTTTCGACATGGACGTAAGTCTTTGACACGCGCAGCGGAGAAAGGATGGGGTGCCGCATTCGCCTCCGTTAGGCATGTGCAGCGGAGAAAGGTCGGGGTGCTCCAACCGTCTCCGCGCTACAATAGGGTTATGGCCACTTCTGCGACGACGACCTGTCCCATAGCGCACCAGTGCGGCGGTTGCGCGCGCATCGAAACGCCCTATGCGCAGCAGCTTGCCGACAAGCAGCGCTGCATCGAGGAGCTGTTCGCTCCGCTTCTTTCCAGCGCCCTTGACGCTGCGCACTCTGCGAGTGCAGCCGGTCATTCTGTCGGCACCCCTGACGATGCAGGATCGGTGGGGGTGCCCGGTAGCGTCCAAGAGCACGAGAGCGCGGATGCGGGTATCCCCTCAGGTGCCCGCGCAGATGCAACCACCCATGCAGCTGCCCGCGCAGATGCAACCACCCATGCCGACGCCTGCACCTGCACCCCTGCAGATGCAGGCAACTATGCAGACATTTGCACGCGCACTCCCGCAGACGCTCGCGGCCACGCAGATACCCGCACAAGCGTCGTTCGCCCCATTATGGGCATGGACGATCCGCGGGAATATCGCACCAAGATAGTCTCTCCTTTCGCGCCGTCTGGCAAGAAGCTTTCGCTGCGGTCGCTGGCGCGCACGGGACGTACAGGCAGGGTGGCCCTGCGAAAGAGCGACATCGCTTGCGGGCTGTACGCGGCAGGTACGCATCGGATTGTCGAATGCGAAAGCTGCCCGGTGGAAATGCCCGTAGGCAGGCGCGTGGTTGCCGCTGTGCGCGACATCATGGCACGCTATGGCATGGCTCCCTACGACGAGGACGCGCAACGGGGCTTCGTGCGTCATGTGGTAGTGCGCGTGGGTGCGCAGACGGGCGAGGTGCTGGCGACGATCGTCACCAATGGGCATGAGTTCGCAGGGGCGAAAAACTTCTGCCGCGAGCTGCTCAAGCGCGTTCCCGAAGTGACGACTGTCGTCCAGAACGTGAACACACGCTCCACTAACGCTATTTTCGGCACCGAAGAGCACGTGCTCTATGGGCCGGGCTTTATCCTGGACACCCTGTGCGGCCTGAGCTTCCGCATTTCCAGCAATTCGTTTTTCCAGGTGAATGCGCGGCAGACCCAGGTGCTCTACCAGGTGGCGGTCGATTTCGCCTTCGAACCTGTCGATAAGGCACTCGACGCACCCCATGGGGCCGAAGCGACCAACGCACCCCGTTCGCCTCATGCATCCGACACGCCCCAAGCGGTCGACCCGCTCCATGCACCTCATTCGTCTTCGCCTGCTGACGCTACGGCGACGATTGTGGATGCGTATTGCGGAACGGGAACCATTGGGCTGGTGGTGGCAGCCGCGATGCCGGGTGCGCAGATAATCGGGGTGGACAAGACGGCGTCTGCCATTGCCGACGCGCGCCAGAACGCCGCCCACAACGGCATCGATAACGCGCAGTTCGTAGCGCAGGACGCCGGCGAATTTTTGAGTGCGTATGCGGCAGTGGGCAATACGGTCGACATCGTGCTCATGGATCCTCCGCGGGCAGGCGCAAGCGAGGATTTCCTGCGCTCCCTTGCTCACTTGGCCCCGCGGCGCATCGTCTACATTTCTTGCAATCCCGAAACCCAGGCGCGCGACTGCAAGGCGCTTGCCGAAGCAGGCTACGTGCTTCACGCCGTCCAACCTGTAGACATGGTCCCTCACACCGAACACGTCGAGTGCGTAGCCTTGCTGTCAAGAGTAAAGTAAGGAGATGCTTTACCTATGATGCGTAAATGCAAGCGCAAGTACGATGCTTTCTGATACCTATACCTCGGAGGCAGAGAGCTAGGCGTGTCCTGCCCAGAACGGAGGAAGCGATGCCTGGTTTGGGCACAGTGATAAACGTGGCCGCCATCGTTGCGGGCGGCTTGCTTGGCCTTGCTGCCGGCAAGGCGGTGGGCGAGAGGCTGCAAGACGGCCTTGGCAAGGCTTGTGGCGTCTGCGTGCTGTTCATCGGCATAGCCGGCGCCATGCAGGGCATGCTCGCGCTGGATGGCGGGCAGCTGGCGTCAGGGAAGTCGCTGTTCGTGGTGGCCAGCATCGTGGCGGGCGCGCTTGTCGGCAAGCTCGTGGACCTCGACGCGCTCGTCACGCGGTTCGGCGAGTGGCTCAAGCGCAGGTCGGGTAACGACGGCGACCGCATGTTTGTCGAGGGGTTCGTCACCGCGTCGATCACCGTGTGCGTGGGCGCGATGGCCGTTGTGGGTGCCGTGCAAGACGGTGCGTTCGGCGACTGGTCGGTGCTCGCCACCAAGGCGGTGCTCGACTTCGTCATTATTCTGGTGATGACCTGCTCGATGGGCAGGGGTTGCGTGTTCTCGGCGCTGCCCGTGGGCGTGTTCCAGGGTTGCATCACGGCTCTCGCCGCGTTCGTCGGACCGCTCATGACCGAAGGCTCGCTCGCGGGGCTCTCCCTCGTGGGGAGCATCCTCATCTTCTGCGTGGGCGTGAACCTAGTGTGGGGCCCGAAGCTTCGGGTGGCCAACATGCTGCCCGCCATCGTCGTGGCGCCCCTCCTGACGATTCTGCCCGTGGCCTGGTAGCGTTGTTGCTCCGGCTGGCTTACGGTTGGAGCGTTCCGCATGGGCTTCACAGAGGGATTCGACAGCAATGGAGCCAGCTTCCGAGGCGGCGTAATGCATGACCGGGAGGTCTTGACGGTCTATCCCTTGTGCGCCTCGCCCCAGGTGCACAGCTGGTCGAGCACCTCCATGAGCGAGTCGCCGAGCGGCGTGAGCGAGTACTCCACCTTGGGCGGCACCTGCGGATACTCCTTGCGCTCAACAAGGCCGTCGGCTTCGAGTTCCTTCAAGTTCATGGACAGCGTCTTGTCGGTGACCTTTCCCAGGTAGCGCTTCATCTCGTTGAAGCGCACCGGCTGGAACTCCATCAGGCAGTAGAGGATAACCATCTTGTGCTTGCCCTGGATGAGCGACATCGTGTAGCTGTAGCCCGTGCCCTCGAACTTGGCCTCGTCGATCTTGCTCTCGTTCAATCCCATTGCTATCTCCTAAGATAGTACCTGTCTTTGAAATCAGTACTAGTTTTCCCTTCGGCACACAATCATACTGCAACCCGTGGGCGCGGGAAAGCCCGCGCCGTAACCGAAGCGAAAGGGGCCTGCAATGGCAAACGCATCCATCAAGGACTACCAGGAAGTAATCGAATGCGTGAAGGCGTACAGCGAGGGCGGAAACGTCAGCGGCGAGGCGCAGAAGCCGGCCTTCATGGAAGGGGCCACCATCAACGGCGCGCCCATCCAGACGCTGTTCGACCTCGTGGACCAGCTCGGCCCGTCCGACTCCAAGACCCAGATCGACGTCCTCGACGTCGTGGGCGACATCGCCGCCGTGCGCGTGACCATGGAGGGCTTCCACGGCGCCGACTACGTCGACTTCCACGTGCTGAAGAAGACCGAGGACGGCTGGAAGATCGCCGCCAAGGTGTATACGGAGAAGTAGAAATGCATTTCGCGAGCGGTATCGTGCGCCCGCCCTTCGAGGCGGGCTGCGAGTTCCTGCAGATAACGTCGGGATGCTCGCACGACAGGTGCGAGTTCTGCACCTTCTACAAGGACGCGCGATTCGCGGTATCGCCCTGGGAGGAGGTCGAGGCCGACCTGGACGAGCTGGCGGCCTCGCCCTGGCGCTACTACAACCGCATCTGGCTCCAGGGGGCCGACTCGTTCGTGCTGCCCTACGACCGGCTGATGCGCGTGGCCGAGCTCATACACGAGAAGCTTCCCTGGGTGAAGTCGATCGGTGCGTTCGCGCGGGTGACCAACTTCCGCAACAAGTCGGTCGAGCAGCTGCGCGCGCTCGCCGATGCGGGCTACTCGCGGCTGACCGTGGGCGTCGAGACCGGCGACGACTACCTGCTTGAGCGCATGAACAAGGGCTACGACTCGGCGACCGTGCTGGAGCAGATGGCCAAGGTGGACGAGGCCGGCCTTTCCTGGGTCGGGCAGTTCGTGAACGGCCTGGGCGGGCGCGGCTACGGAGAGCGGAGCGCCGTCGAGACCGCGCGGGTGTACAACGAGCTGCGTCCGATGATGATCTACGTGGCGTCGCTCACGTTGTTTCCCGATACGCCGCTCTACCAGGACGTTCTTGCGGGACAGTTCGAGGAGGCCACCGAGGTCGAGCGGTTGGTGGAGCTGCAGGAGCTCGTGGCGCGCCTGGAATGCGACACCGTGTTCAAGTGCGAGCACGTGTCGCTGCCCGTGAAGGTGGCCGGGCGCGTGCCACTTGAGCGCGACGCAGTAATCGCCGCAC
>JAFUCW010000379.1 GCA_017459485.1 Eggerthellaceae bacterium
CAGGCCACGGGCGAGCGCATCCGTGCGTTCGTCGAAATCCTTGTAGGTCCAGCGCAGGTTGCGGTCCGGGTAAACAACGAACTCGTGATCGGGGTCGCGTTCCACACATGCACGGAAGTACTGCCCTATGGTCATCTCCGAATGCAGAGGGAAATCCGCGTCGCCCGGCACCGGAACCGTGCCATCTTCGCGCGGCTGCGGGTCGCTCGTCGCATAGGCAAGCCGATCGTCGATCTCGTCGGCGGCCCACCCATGCTCGGGCGTGAGCTTCAACCTCTGGATAACATCTTCATGCTCAGCCATTCAAATACCTCTCCTCATATACGCACTTGATTACGGAAATAGCAGGTCGCCCACGGTGAGTCAGCGAGCGGCGCCCCGATGCCCCAGATTCCTGCGTCTTCGCACCGAGCGTACTTAGTACACGCAAGAGTGCGGAGAAAGCGGGAAGATGGGGTATCCGGGCGTCGCACAGCGTCAGGTCGTCTCCCCGAGGTTAAATGGGCGTGTAAACACACGCCAGGAACTTCGCCGTCTGCCCGTCGTGGGCGCGAACCTGATGCGGGACGATAGAGTCGTAGTAGATGCTCTCGCCCGGATGAAGGACGTAGAGCTCCTTGCCGTACTCGATCTCTATCTCGCCTTCCAGGCCGTAGAGCCATTCCTCGCCTTCGTGGCCCGCAAGCACATGGTCTGTCTCGCCTGATGGCTTCACAGTGATCACGAACGGGTCCATGTGGCGGCTCGGCCTGCCGGCGGCAAGGCTGAAATAGGAAAGATCGCCCGCGTCGGAAGCCGTCTCAAGACTCTTCAGGCGCGTAACCTCCTCCATCTGGTCGGCGTCAAGATAGCTTGGTCCATGGTGCTCGTCGTCGTCCATCAACGTGCCCAAACGAACGCCCAATGCCCGCGTAATCTTGATTAAAGGTGCTAAAGAGGGTGGCAGCTCGCCCGCCTCGAGCCCAGCTATCGTTTCGATGTCTGCCTCGCAGCGGTCTGCAAGATCTTGTTGAGAAAGATGATGCGCCTCGCGCAAGGCGACTATCTTCTTACCCAGCTTGTTGTCGTCAGACATGATTCATTTCCTTTCTTATAGCAAAAATCCGCTCTGCAGGTTGAGCAGAGCGGATTCTTGAATACTCTTCTCGACCTGGAACTAGTTGTTAGCAAAAAGCTCGATCGTCTCGCCTTCGGCAAGAGTGACCATAGCCTTTTTCCAAGTGCGAGTTTTGCCAACGCGCCAACGGACACGCTTGGGCTTGGCTTTGACGTTGAGGGTGTTAACCTTCTTTACATGCACATTGAAAATGCTTTCGACTGCATGGGCAATCTCGATCTTGTTGGCATCCTTGGCCACTTCGAAGGTGTAGACACCCTCGCCCATCGCATCGAAGCTATGCTCCGAAATAACGGGGCGAATGATGATCTCGCGTGGGTCCTTCATACTACTTCAGCACCTCCTCGATGCGTTCGAGCGCAGCAGCCGTGAAGACAAGCGCCTTGTTGTTCACGAAGTCGTAGGTGTTGCTCTCTGCAACGGGAATGCATTCGACCTGGGGGATGTTGCGGAACGACAGGTAGGTGTTCACGTCGTCGTCGGCAACCACCACAGTAGTGCGGCCTTCGATACCCAGTGCGCTCAGCGCAGCAGCGGCCTGCTTGGTAGAGGGCTTCTCGAAGTCGAACTTCTCGACCACGAATAGCTGTTCGTCGGCAACCTTGCCAGAAAGCGCGCTGCGCATTGCCAGCTTGATAACTTTGTTCGGCACCTTGAATGCATAGCTGCGCGGATGGGGACCGAACACGGTGCCGCCACCGGTGTAGTGCGGTGCGCGAATCGTACCTTGGTGGGCACGGCCGGTACCCTTCTGGCGGAACGGCTTCCTGCCGCCGCCGCGGACCTGGCCGCGCGTCAACGTATTGGACGTACCCTGACGCCAGCTCGCGCGCTGCGCACGGACCACTTCGTGCATGGCGGCCACGTTCGGCTCGATGCCGAACACTTCGGCAGAAAGGTCGACAGACTTCACCTTCTTGCCGCCCATGTCTTTCATTTCAATACTTGCCATAATGCTCTCTCCTTGCCCGCGTTAAGCCAAGCGGATGCGCACCGTGGCGTTCTTGCCACCGGGAACAGCGCCCTTGACCAGAATCAGGTTCATCTCTTCGTCAATGCGCACTACTTCGAGGTTACGGATGGTCACCGTATCCACACCCATGTGTCCAGGAAGGCGAAGTCCCTTGAACACGCGAGAAGGTGTGGCGCACTGGCCGACCGAACCAGGAGCGCGATGGAAATGCGCGCCATGGCCACCAGGACCGCCACCGAAGTTGTAACGCTTCATGACGCC
>JAFUCW010000380.1 GCA_017459485.1 Eggerthellaceae bacterium
CAATCCCTCCGGCGCCAAGAAAGGCAGCGCGCGCAATCCTTCCCCTGGCTCGAGTGCGATGACGCAGTCAGCAGCACCCTGGGGCACAAGCGGCGCATGAACCTCTTCGCCCAAGTTGCCCATACGCACATGAGAAAGCACGTTGCCCCCACGCTGGGCCATGCCGATGGTTTCGGCCGTGCGCACTTGCCAACCCTTTTCCATGGCTGCCTGCGCCAGAATCTTTGCAGCGAGCACGCTTCCCTGTCCACCAACGCCAGCAATAAGCACATTCAGCATGGCGCATCGACCCCCTTGCGAATGGCGCCGAAGGGGCACACCGCAACGCAGAGGTTGCATCCCCAGCACAGCGAAGTGTCGACGTGAAGCTTCCCGGGTGCGTCAACTACGTCCATGTCCGCATCAGCGGCGGCCTCTCCGCCGTTCGCCAGAACGGCGGAACGTACGCTGAGTGCAGGACAGCCGATGGCCTTGACGCAACCAGAGCAACCGGTGCACGCCTGCGCATCGACTGTCACAGGGACCTGCGGTTTCGTTAGCTGGATGCATGGCCCTTCGAAGATGACAGCGGACGGTCCGGCAAACTCGATGGCCTTGCGCGCCGCTGTCTTCGCTTCCCCCAGTTCAAACGCGTTGGCGCGTCCAATGTGCTTCACCCCAAGGGCGCGAAGGACGGCTTCGATATCGATAGGCTCCGACTGCGTGCCCATAAGCGTTGCGCCCGTTCCTGGATGAGGCTGGCTGCCTGTCATGGCGGTCGTGGAATTGTCCAGCACGCAAATTGTGATGTCGTGGTTGTTGTAAACTGCATTCGCCACACCGGTCAAGCCGCTTGCGAAAAACGTCGAGTCGCCTACGAACGCGACCACCTTGCGGCCCGGCTCGGCCGCAGCAGTTCCCTGCGCCATGGTTATCCCGCCGCCCATGCACAAGCACGTGTCCACGGCATCGAGCGGCTTGGCGTTGCCGAGCGTGTAGCAGCCGATGTCCCCGCAGAGCACGGCACGATTGGCGCCCCGGTATTTCCGCAAAGCGGTCTTCACCGCATAGAAGCTGCCCCGGTGCGGGCAACCTGCGCAAAGGACCGGAGGACGCACGGGAGGGTCGGGGTTTTCGCCTGATTGGACGTCGTTTGACAACCCCGAATGCGCCAACCCAAAGAAGGACGTAAGCACCTCCTGGGCGTTTTCGGTGGAGTTTTCGCCCCGGTCACGCGTGGTTCCGTCCAGCTTGCCGCTTACCGATACAGGCAAGCGATGCCTGCCCGCCAGCTTCAGGAACTCGTCTTCGAGCACATAGTCAAGCTCTTCGAACACAAGAATCCGGTCCAGCCCTTCCGCAAAGCGCAAAGCAGCTTCTTCGGGGAACGGAAATGGCGTTCCCACTTGCATAAAACGGTAGGCAGGCAGCTGACAGCCCTGGGACCCAAGCGACAGCAGCGCTTCGCGCACGTACGCCACGCTCACGCCACCTGCGACGATGCCAACCAGAGGCTCTTCGCCTGATTCGTAGACAGCGTTGAACGGAGCACCCGCACCTTTTTCAGCAGCGGCGCCGGATTGGAAGTCACCCTCGCCTCCAGCAGCGGCGTCGGGCTGGGGGTCGCTCTCACCTTCGGCGGCACCGTATTGGAAAGCAGCATCAGCTTTGGCGACAACGTCTTCGCAGGCACAGTCTCCTTCTGCATCTCTGTCGCCGTTGCTTTCCCCATACACAGAGAACTCATGCGAAATCGCTTTCAGGCGGTCGTTGATTTCTGTATGTGCGCGGTACGAGCGAGCGGGGAAGATAACCAAGCGCGCGTCGTCTTTCTTGAAGCCGCCTTGGGGAACCGGCCTCGCTTCGGTAGATTCGGGAACGTCGAAGAACGTCGATGCGTGGCAGACGCGCGTGGTGGGGCGCACGACAACCGGCGTCCCATACCGCTCTGAAAGATCGAACGCGAAAAGCATCATCTGGTAGAGCTGGTCGGGATTCGCCGGGTCCAATACGGGCACTTTCGCAAACGCTGCGAACCTTCGCGTATCCTGCTCGGTCTGGCTAGAAATGGGGCCGGGATCGTCGGCAACGTAGAGGACCAATCCGCCTTTGCATCCCACGTAGTTCAGGGAAAGCAGCGCATCGCTTGCAACGTTGAGGCCCATCTGTTTGCACGTGAACAACGCCCGCGCGCCCGAAAGCGACGCGCCGAACGCGACTTCGAGCGCGGCTTTTTCGTTAGTCGACCATTCCACATGCACGCCCTGGGCCACGCCCTGCGCACGAAGCCTCGCCACCGTTTCCACGACTTCCGAAGACGGAGTCCCCGGCTACCCCGCGACCACGCCCACGCCCGCTTCAAGCGCCGCATAGGCTGCCGCCTCATTCGCCATCAGGAGTCTCTTAGGCATTTGCCATTGCTTCTTTGAACGACACGATCTTTTCACGGTACACTTCGTTACCCGCACCCAGAATCTGGCACGCAAGGATGGCGGCGTTCTTCGCGCCATTGATGGCCACACACGCAACGGGGACCCCGCTGGGCATCTGCACCATGGAAAGCAAGCTGTCCAGCCCGCCCAAGTCGCTCGTCTTCATGGGCACGGCAATCACAGGAAGCGGCGTGTAGGCAGCGACTACGCCACCGAGATGCGCGGCCTTGCCGGCAGCAGCCACGATAACCTGCATGCCATTTTCGTGCGCATGGGCCGCCCAAGAGTGGACTTCGGCAGGCTTGCGATGCGCGCTTGCCACTTTCACTTCGTAGGGTATGCCGAATTCGTCCAACTGCGCCATGCACGGCTCCATAGCCGGCATGTCCGATTCGCTTCCCATGATAATGCCTACAAGGGGTGTTTCCATAGCCTTCTCCTTGCCAACAAGAAAGCCGCCCCAACGAGGGCGGCCCCTACGCAAACGGTGCTGAGATGAATTATACCCCCACTAGCTCGCTGCCCTTCCCCATTATCCCTTGGGCGACGCAGGATCTGCGGAACCGTCACTGGCAAGCGAACCGTCAGCGCGGTCAGCGAACGCCTGGTCCGACGCCGAAGCACCCTGCTGCGTCTGGGGATACATGGGATCCTGCGGTTGACCTTGTGCCCAACGCTGCGGCTGAGCTTGCGTCTGCGCCTGCGCCTGCGTCTGGGCCTGGGCCTGGGCCTGCGCTTGCACTTGGGCCTGGGCTTGCACCTGGGCCTGGACTTGTACCAGGGCCTGGGCCTGGGCTTGCGCTTGCTCGTAGGCTCGCTGCGCCTGTTCGTGCCGATAATTCACCTGCTGGCCTTGTGCTTGCGCGTACTGAGCCTGGGCCTGAGCGTACTGAACTTGGGCTGCATAGTGGGCCTGCTGGGCCTGTCGTTGCGCTTGATCGATTTCGAACGGCATCGGTTCGTCCTGCCCCCTCCAGCGCGCAACGTCGAACTGCTGGGTCCAGTAGCCGCAAGCACGTGCCACCATCAAATAGACGACCACCGCCGCCATCTCGGCAACGTAGGCCAGGACAATCATAAGCAATGAGAAAACTACGATTGCGGGGCCAAACGCAAGTGCAATCTCGTGCGCGCTACTGCCCGAAGACAGTCCCATGACCGCAGGTATCGACGCGCCAAACATCAAGATCGAAAGAAGAACGACCACCGTGAAAACAACGATGCTTAGAATCAGGGAGATGAGGACCGCCATACCCAAGATGCGCAGCGCGCCATTGGTGTCGTAGCGCAGCATCGACCAAAGCTTGTCGATCTGGAACCCTGCTGAAATACGGTCGTAGATGGCAACGCGCATAGCAGCCACAGCGAAAAAGACCAGCACCGCGACGCTAAGAGCCAAGCTGAGCAATCCGATGAACGAGGCGAAGCCCGCCGCCGTGACGCTGTGGGAATGCCCGCCCACAACAGATCCGTATCCGCTCATTATTCCACTTGCTAACAATCCAAGCACATGGGGAACAAGATTGAACACGACCAGAATAACCAGGATGAAAAACCCGCGGCTGTACAGTTTGCCGTCTTCGTTCCCAAAGATCCTGGACGGCAAAGGAGCATGCACGCCCCATGCGATATCGCGCGCCCAACCATAGGCGTACCCAAGAAGCACAATCTGCCCAAAAACGGGAACGAACTGAAGAAGGGCGAGAATGGCCACCTTGCCAAGCCATCCCGGCGAATTTCTGATATCGCCCCACGCAGTTGCCGCATACTTGATTTGCTGCATGATCGCCCCTTTCTTATTTGCCTGCAGTATAGCGTTGAGCAAAACGGATCTCCGGCGGGCGAAAGGTTTGTTTACGCACCGTTATGGAGAGGAAATTATCATGCTTGACCCGCCGCCGCCGCGCAGGTAGAATGCTATTTCGCGCTGTTTGTTAGAAAGCAGTGAATCAAATACGGTCAGGTAGCTCAGTTGGTAGAGCAGCGGACTGAAAATCCGCGTGCCGAGGGTTCAAGTCCCCCCCTGACCACCATATCTATTACGCCGTTC
>JAFUCW010000381.1 GCA_017459485.1 Eggerthellaceae bacterium
CAACGCTGCTGCTCTATCGCCTTGGAGTTCACCTCGCGCGACATGTTCACCGAAAGCGGAGCATAGTCGATGCCGGCTACGAACACGTCGTCGGACAGGGCAAGCATGCGAGCGACGTTTCCTCCCCCACCGCATCCGACATCAAGGATGCGGGCGCCCGGCACGACCTCGAGGCGTTCGAGGCCCCACAAAGCAAGCTGCTCATGGGCCCCGCCGTTCATGCGCTCGAGCATGGCACGCCCTTCTTCGCCTTGCGGGCGCTCTGGGTGTCCTGCAGGCACCGCTGCAGCCATCTAGAACAGCTCCTCTTGGGAAAGCAGCGCGAAGCCAGCGGCACGAAGGTCGTCGGCCACCGTTTCGTGTCCTTTGATCTTGAACACGTCGACCGAACGCGTTTCGGAGATGTTGAAGCAGTAGCCGTACTCGACGTTCACATCGAGCTTGTCGATGGCCTCGAGCAGCTCTGCCAACCCGCCAGGACGGTTCGGAACCTCCACGGCGACCACCTTGGTGGACATGGCGCGGAACCCAGCTTCGTCGAGCTTGCGCACGGCGCGTTCGGTGTCGTTGCAGATGATGCGCACCAGACCGTAGTCCGCCACCTCTGCGATGGTCAGCATGATCATGTTGATGTCTTCGTCGGCAAGCGCGCGGCACAGAGCAGCCAAACGCCCCTCTTTGTTCTCGAGAAACACGGTAAGTTGGTCGATCATTACTCTACCCCTTCCCTAAGGTCGACAACGCGCTTTGCCTTGCCCTCTGAACGCGGAATGCTCTTGGGCTCGACGATCTTCACCTTGATTCCAACGGACAAGGCGGCTTTCATGGCAGCTTGGATCTTTTTCTGCAGATTCTGGATGCTGGACATCTGGTCGAAGTCGAAGTCCGGGTTGACTTCGGCCTTCAACGTGACGACGTCAAGGGAGCCATCGCGGGTGAGCTCTATCTGGTACCACGAGCTCATCTGGTCGAAGGTCTTCATGACGTCTTCGATCTGGCTGGGGAACACGTTCACACCGCGAATGATGAGCATGTCGTCGGTGCGTCCATGCAAGCGGTCGATCCTGCGGTGCGTGCGCCCGCAGGCGCACTCCCCTGGCAAGATGCGCGTGATGTCGCGCGTGCGGTAGCGCACAACGGGCACGGCCTCGCGGTCGACGCTGGTCAGCACCAGCTCTCCCCATTCGCCGTCGGGAACGCGCTGCCCCGTTTCGGGATTGATGATCTCTGCGAAGAAATGGTCTTCTGCCAAATGGAGCCCGTCTTGCTCCCAGCACTCGATTGCCACGCCAGGACCCATGGTCTCGGTCAGGCCATAGACATCGAGCACCTTGTAGTTAAGCTTCTTTTCAAGGTCGGCGCGGAAATTGTCGCTGAACGGCTCCGCGCCATGAATGCCGGCACGCAAAGTGAAGTCGGTTGCTGGGTCAATGCCCATCTCGATGGCGGTATCAGCAATGTGCATGGCGTAGGATGGCGTGCAGCACAGGATGGTCGACCCCATCTCCCGCAGCACGCGAATC
>JAFUCW010000382.1 GCA_017459485.1 Eggerthellaceae bacterium
ACCTGTCGGTGCGCCCGGCGGGAAGCGCGGAGCTGGGTGTACGCACCGAAATGAAGAACATGGCGTCCATCGCGGCCATCCGACGGGCAATCGAATACGAAACGGAGCGCCACATCGACGCCATCGAGAACGGCACCGAAGAGCTGGTGCAGGAAACCCGCGGATGGGACGACGACGCGGGGAGGTCCTTTTCCATGCGCACCAAGGAAACCGCCGGCGACTACCGGTATTTCCCCGACCCCAACATCATGCCCGTCGTTATTGACGACGACTGGTTCGATAGCATTCGCGCCAGCCTGTCGGAGTTGCCGGAGGCGAAGCGGAGCCGCTACGTGGAAGAGATGGGCATGACCGACTACGACGCCGACATGCTCACGCAGAGCCGCGCCTTCTGCGACTGCTTCGAAGGTGCGGTGGCGGCTGGTGCTGCGCCCAAGGACGCCGCCAACTGGATTGCCACCAACTGTGCGGGAGTCCTGAACAAGCGCGGCATGACGTCGGATGAGCTGCCCGTGCCTGGCAGCGCGCTGGGGCAGCTGATCGCCTTGGTGGGCGACGGCAAGCTGAGCAACGCCAACGGCAAACGCCTGCTCGAGTCCCTGTTCGACCTGGACGAGAAGGGCGCAAACGCGCCCGACGACATTGCCGCCTTCGCCGAGGCGGAGGGGCTGCTCAACTCGTCGGACACGGGGGCTTTGGAAGCGGTGGTCGCCGCCGTCATCGCTGCCGATCCGGAAACCGCGCAAGCCTATCGGGACGGCCGTGAAAAGGCGCTCAACCCGCTCTTCGGCGCCTGCATGCAGCAGCTCAAAGGCAAATGCGACACGCAAGTCCTCCGCGAACTGCTGATTGCCGCCCTCAACAAGTAGGGGCAGGTTACGCAGAGATAATCTCAATATCGCATAGTATTCTGTCAGCTGCATAGCATGGTGGCATCAGTCACCACATGGGTGCCAGCGGGTGACGAAGGTGTTTTGCGATCTAGTAGGCAGCGCGGCCATACATGAGGCCAAGCACAAGAATGTCGCCGTTTTCCATTTCTTTGTAGATGACAAGAAACGGCTTCACCACAAGCTTTCGTACCGAGGTTCCATACTTGTCGACAATTGCCTGCGGCAGGTTCTGCGAACCAAGGTGAGGCACCGACGGCAGCTTGTCTATTGAGTCGAAGATATTGTTTCGACCGCGGTCGGACGTAACTTGGGCCATTTCGTCGAGAAACGGCTCCGCGTAAAGAATCCTATGCATGTGCCGCTAGTCTCTGTGCGACTTCTTTTTTCGCGGTCGCTGTACCAACCACAAAACGCCCCTCTTCGTAGGCGGACAGCCCTTCAGCAATTATCTCGTCCATGGCCTCGACGTATTCTTCGCTGAAATCCTCTTCGACAACGGGGCTGATTTTCACCCATGGCTTCGAATGCCGAAAGACCACAATGGGAAGTCCCGTGTCGTGAACGTTTTCTGCAAGCTTGGAAAAGTTGTTGCGCGCATCTGCAACCGAAGCTGTTCGGGCAACCATCAACAACCCCCTTCTTATGGCGAATATTATGGCTTAAATTATAGCGTAAACGAGCGCCATAAAAAGCATACGACTAAACCGTAACGACGAGCATTTCGTCGTTCGCACTGATACTCTGAATCTTGCGGAGATCGGCCTGGCTTGAAACAGGCAGCGAGGACGCGGATGTGCTAGCTGAAGGCGCTGCGGAAACCGAACACCTTCCGTATGCCGCGGGATGCGAGCAGGACGCCCAAAGCGATGGTAAGCAGGCCCGGGCCAGGAAGCAGGAGCAGGGGAACGCCGACGGCGATTAGCACCAACCCCAAGAAAACCTGTATTATCCCAAGCAGTGCGGAGAAGGGGGACCACACGTAGCGCGCCGCCGGTTCGTATGGCAGGGTGCCCTGGTAGACCGTCTGGCCGTCGTCCCATGCGTAACTGCCTCTGTAGTACGAAGTGCCTTGCCTCTGTCTTGCGTCGTATGCCGGGCGCGCCTGCCCGCGGTACCCCGAATACGACACAGGTTCGACGTCGATAATGTTCTGCGTTGCTTTCATGGTGTGCTCCTTGCCTGGTTGTTCAACGCTATTGTACGATTCTCGGAGCACCAGAAGTGTGCCAGCAAAAAGCTGGTGCCGAACCGCCTCTGTTCCGTTGCGTATCCGTAAATCAAAACGATGCCAAAGGAGACCATTTGATCACAAGGATAGAAGACGACCTTGACCTGGAATAATTGCCGAAAGCGGCCAGTGCTTTCGCTGGGCCCGCGCAGACGACGGTGTGTTTCGCATCATCCATGGTGACGCATGCGTGTATGTCTCGTGCCTCGGTGGCAGACAGTTCGAGTTCGATTGCGACGAAGATGCGTTCGAGGCAGTCTGGCGCCCTTATTTCGGCCTCGGCGAGGACTATCGGAGCATCCGAGCGATACCGCCCCTACAACGGCGTCTGCCAGCAGTTACTGTTCGCCTACTACCACAACCGCAGCCAAAGCCGCACCTGAAGTCGCAGCAGCGAGGGCGACAGAGAGGCGGCTGTCACGCTTGAATACTAACGCAGCGAGGCGCTCCTTAGGGGATAGAGCTTTGCCAGCTTGACTCGCAGTAACGTTCTGACTGGTAGTTAAACAGCGAAATTGCGCCTTTTTAGGTTGCGTGGTACTATTCCGCCAGTACTCCCTGCTTTTTGCAGGGTGTTGCGGCCAGTCGGTCCGCGTGACCGACCGCTGCGGGGTTTAGCCGCCTTCTGTGGTGTGCGCTTCGATGTATTGCAGTACTTCGAGCGCAAGCCTTACAGCTTCAATCACCACGAGGGCGGCAGATAGAAAGAAATCCGCCTTAGAAACTCCTCCTCTTATCGGGCAATATGCCCCTTACTGGGGTTTTGGCGCAGCAACGTACTGATTGACGATCTCGCACGTTCGGTGGCATCTGCGTTTGTTATGTCGGTGTTGTTTTGGCGCAGTGGCATTCTGAATGGTAATCATTATTAATGCAGAACCTAGAATACTAGGTATGGAAATTGCGGAAATGACGGCAGAGGGATTCGGCGATTTCGCCTGCGGACATCGCTGGCAGTTCGCGAAGACGATGCTGCAAAGCCCGCATTGGTGCGTAGTCCGCGATTATCCAACGCGCAACTAAGAGTTTGCAGGACGCCGGAGTCGTCAAGCGTGTGGGCTCTAAGAGGAGCGGCTGGTGGAAGGTGATCGAGACGAGTGAGCGGTAAGTGAAAAGAGAACAAAGAGATTCCACGAGCCAATCCTCTTTAAGGTGGGCATTTGCGGCAACAAAGTCCTTCCACGGCATTTTGCTTCTCTTGGTACTTCTATCTGTCGCAGCTGCCGCTGCCGGTCTTTGGACTGCGGTGCTTCTGAAAGACGTTATAGACGTTGCCGTGTCGGGGGATCAAGAGCTTCTAATAAGAACCGCTGCGATTTTTGCCTTGGTCACTCTGCTCTCTCTTGTGTTGGGCCTTGCCTCAAGGTATCTAAAGGAGCGCACCTCGTACCAAATGAACAACAGCCTGCAGTCCCGGCTTTTTTCCGCGATTCTTCGTAAGGACTATTATTACGTTACGCGCCTTCACTCCCAGGAGTGGATGAATCGAATCACCGCCGATTCAGCTACTGTGGTCGAATCGACATGCAAGATGGCTCCTGGCTTGGCGGGTGCCGTGTTTCAGTTTGTTGGGACCGCATACCTTATTGGAAAGGCGGCTCCGCCATTCCTTGTCCTTCTTCTGTTTGGCGGGGCGTTGTACGTTGGCTTGAACTATGTCTTAAGAAAACGGCTGAAACAGACACAACGCGACTTGCGTGATGCGGTAGGACGCAAGAACATCTATATGAGCGAACATCTCTCGAAGCTTATGATTGTGAAGGCTTTTGATAGGGAGGGAAAAGCAACAGAGGTTTCCAACAGCAAGCTATACGAGGTGCTTCAGAGCAGGATGCGCCGTCTGCGAATTCTCATGATGAAAGACGGAACGCAAAATGGCGCCACTACGCTCGCATCGGTAGCGCTGATAGTCTTTTGTGCCTCCGAGATTCTGATAGGCGAAATGAGCTATGGCACCAGCATCATGCTAATACGTCTTATGTCCCAGATCAAAGCTCCTCTATCAGATGTAAGCACCTATTTTGCCACTATTATTGATATGGAGGTTGCGGCCGAGCGACTGATGGAAGCAGAGCTTTATCCCAACGATCCGGACGTGCCTGCTCGAGACGATGCGGAAATCGGCGATCTCTATGACAATCATTTCAAGGAGGTACGCTTCAAGGACGCCGGCTTCTCCTACTTGGACGAGCTAGAGAAAGATTCCAGTATTCGCCCCACCGTTTTCGAACACGTGAATCTGGCCA
>JAFUCW010000383.1 GCA_017459485.1 Eggerthellaceae bacterium
TGCATAGACTAAAGCAGCACCCTTCTGACCAGGCATTATGAAGTCGCTTTTTGTGGCTCGTTGAACGTGCTGCTTTAAAATCGCCAGATACTCGAAATAATTGCCAGCGCAGCATTAACGTGAAGACGAAGGCTTGTTCACGCTTGTAAGTGAACAAGGGCGTGAACAGGGGACGGGTTTTTCGTTCATCCCTGCCCGCTGTTCAGAGAATTAGAAGATGCCATTCGTAAAGATGAACGAAAAACCCGTCCCCTGTTCACCTCAAAACCCGTCCCCTGTTCACGCCCGCAGCGGCGGCTCGTTCCGCCGTTCGTTAGAACGGCGGAACTAAAGACTTGCTTTCACAAGCTTGTCCATAACGTTGGCAGGAATAGCCTTTGTGCCGCCGAAGACGTAACCATAGGTAATCTTCGCTTTGTTGGCCTTGATGAAGGCCTCAGCATGAGCGGAGTTAACATCATCGCCAAGCACGAGAACCGCACGGTTCTTGCCGCAGAGTGCCGCACCTGCCAAAGCGTCCTTCCAGCCGATTTCGTCGTTGTCGGCACGCGACACAGCCAGCTTGTTGGCGCTAAACTTCACGGCCGGCTGGAACTTGATGGAAGCATACTGGTACAAGCCAGAGCCCCCTGTGCCGTTAGCAAGCAAGCCGGTCTCCCACTCAGCAATAACGCGAGCCGTCTTGTACTGGTTCGATCCTGCCAGGCGGCTGATGGAACCAGCCTTGATGCCAGCGGATTTCAACTGATCCTCGACGGATGCAGGCAACGCGATTGGGCCACCCACAATGATGGCTTTCTTGAAGCCAGCGCTCTTGATGTAGGCAATGGTCTCCTTGGCCAGTGCCTTGTTGTTCTCCGCATAGAGAATCGGACTCTTAGACGCGTAAGCGTAAGGCGCAATCGCGAGTGCGTCCTTGAAGCTTCTCTGCGTAGCAATAATCACCGTGTCGGACCTACCCTTCACGAGCTTAGCGCACTCGATAGCGCGAAGTGTTGCAGTAGAGGCTGCAGGTGTGCTTGCCTGTGTGCTTACTACAGAAGGTGTGCTAGAAGCTACTGAAGTCGTGAGCGCAGGAGCAGCACTTGGCGATGACGACTTACTGCTTGCTTTAGACGCCGTGGCCTGGACGCGCTTAACCGTGATGCCGAGGGCCTTGATTTGCTTCTCGGTGTTGGCGCTCACTTCTGCCGTAGAGCCAATGAGGTAAACCGTTTTCACACCCATACGCTTAAGTTCGGATTTAGTCTGAGCGGAAAGCTTTGCCGTTGCCGTGGTGAGCATGGGAGCGTTATAGCTACCCGCTAGTGCCGAAGCGCCCAGGCTGTCCTTGAAATCAGCGTTAGTAGCTACCACGGCCACGCTTGCCTTGCCATATTCCTTGGCAATAGCAGCCATGGTGTCGAGCGCGTTGTTGCCCCACAGGCGCTTCCAGCCCTTAATCTGGAAGGTGGTCTTGGCGCTGCCAGTGTAGCCGGAGTTCTTCTTAGCGGCAACGGTAACGTTCGCCTTGCCCACCATAGTGTTGTTGGCATAAGTAACCGTGTAAGCACTCGCGGGAACTGTCTTGCCATTGGCGTCCTTGACCGTGACGGCAGGCTTCAAGGCCTTGCCCGTATAGGCCTGGTTGGGAGCCGTGGCGGACTTCAGGGCCACAATGGCTGCCGTCTTGATAGCCTTCTTGTAAGCGTCCGTGGCCTTCTTCAGGGCCGCAACAGCGTCATCTACCTGCTTCTGGGTTGAGTTCTCGTTTTCAACCACTGCCTGCGCCGCCTTGATAGCATCGTCAAGAGCCTTCTTCTGAGCCGTGGTGGTGTACTTGGTGCCGTTTGCCAGGTCATTGCCATTCTTATCGGAGGTCTTTACACCCTTCTCGGCATCCTGTGCCGCCTTGATGGCATCGTTGAGCGGCGTCGGGTCGACCTTGGCGACAATACGCGCCTCAATATGCGTCTCGTCTTCAGCGCACACGCGCGTCTCTTCGCCTTCGGCGCCGATGGTGGCGGGAGTAGTCTCCTCCCACTCGCCCCACTCGTGGTCGTGCCATATCGCCTTCACGGTCGTGTTGTCCGTTACGGTAATCGGGTCACCAGGATTCTTGGTCTGTGCCTCGCCCGAACCAATCGTCACTTCCCAAGCCTCGAAGCGGCACTTGTCATTCGGCGCAGTGAAGGTTGCCGCTGCAGGAAGGTTGTAATCTGTGCCGGCCTCCACGGATGAATCGGACTTGTATCCTTCACCGCCATTGGCATCGAAGCTTACGCTATAGGTGGGCACGCGGAAGCTGGCAAGCAGCTTCAGGTCCGCAGTGACGGGGTTCTTCGCAATGCTCCAGGGAGCCCCGTCTTCCGTGACCCACTCGTCGGCGAAGTCGTAGCCCTCTCTTTCCGGCTTCGTGATGCTGGCGGCAATCTCGCCAATGGCCTTGCTGTAGGCCACCTTTTGCGTTCCCAGTTCCTCGCTGCCGTTGTAGTACGTCACGACATACTCCCGGGGAACTATCTTCGCGTACAGGTGGGTATCTTCGGTAACAGGTGTCGTGAAGTCGTAGGGTTCAGTAAGATCAGAATCCATGAACCAGGTCGCACCCTCTACGGTATAGAGCTCGTATGCCGCCCGCAGGTCCTTGCCGGCAAGGCTGTACAAATCTTCCGTTGGGTCGTAAGCGGTAGCGCCTTCCTCCGCTTCATAGCGGTCCTCGTAAACGCCAGTGTCTTCGGGATCGTCGGGGTCGGGCTCCCACGACAGCGTATAGGCCACCGTGTAGGTGGGAATCTCGGCTTCAACCCACTTCGCGTAGAACGTTGTGTCTTCTGTCAGCGCCGTGCCAGCCATGTAGGGCTTCGTGCAATCCGCATCGGTGAACCAGCCGCGGAACTCGTACCCCTCAAGCTCGGGGGTGATATCGAGCTTCGTGGGCGTGCCGCCGTATGCTATCGTCTCGGCCTCGGGGACGCCAGAGGCTTCACCTTCCGGCTCGTTGCCGTCGTATTGCACGGTCAACTGGGCGAAGCTGGCCAGAACCGCAACGTCGGCATCGGGCATGGTGAACGAATAGGTGTTGGCACCTATCTTGCTCGGCGTGAACGGCTCGCCCATCGACCCATCCGGGTTAACCGGAATGGCCGCAATCTCTTTCAGACCATAGCCTTCTTCCGGCACTACCGTCAAGGTGACAGGCGTTCCGTATTCAACATCCATGTAGTAGTAGGTGTAATCGTCTTCGGTAACCGCTGTAGCATCACCATCAATAGTTATGGAACCGTGCGCGACGGGGTCGACTTTCCACTCCCCTTCTTCGTCTTCGTACGCATCTCCAACGGCCATAGCGGCAACCGTGTGCTTGACGACGACCCATTTGGCATACAGGGTCTGGTTGCTTTCAACGGTTGCGCCGAAGTCGTAGGACTCGGTGCATGCAGCGTCGGTGAACCAGCCATCGAACGCATAGCCAGCGGCCGTGGGCTCGGGCGGGACCGTTGCCGATGTACCGGCTGCGACGGCTTGCGCATCGGGTTGGGCACCGTGGCCGTTCATGTGGAACGATACCAGGTACAAGCTGCGCGTCTCTTCATGCTCTGCGTCACGGTTGCACACGCGCTGCTGCTCGCCCGGCTCGTCGGCCGAGGGCTGCTTGGTGGTGGTCCACGCGCCCCAATCGTGACCGAGTGCGTCGATTAAAATGTCGTACTTCGAAACCTCGTTCTTGCCTTCGGCATCTGTGAAGTACTGTTTGCTATCTGCGGAGCGGTAGTGCTCTACCCAACCATCAACATCGCAAGTCGGTTCCTTCGCATCGTAACGCACCAAGTCGTGTTCCGTAGCAACGACGGTGAGCCAACCAGAGTACACCTTTCTGTTGTCGTTGTTGACAACATAGGGGCGCACTTTATAGGTGCCCGGCTTGGTGAAGGTCACTTCGCCCGTGCCTTCATTCACTTTGATGCCCGCACTAACCGGCTCGCGGCTTTCCCATTTGGGCTGTACCTCAAGTATCTTGTCGTCAGCGTCGGTAATTTCGTAGGTAATCACGTTATTCAGATTGATTGGCGTGCGGTAATAACCAGTGTAGCTTCCCTCTGCCGTGACATGCGGATCGTCGAGGCCCACATTGATAACCTGTATGGTCACAATGGGTGTTACGATGTCCGAATTGTCCAAGTCCTGACCTTCGGGGGAGTCGCCGGTCTTCGGCGCCGCAGTCTCGCTGAACAGCCAGGTCATGTAAATCGTGCCACCAGTCGTGCCCGCCTTAGGCTGAAGCGTGTCCTCATCAACAAGCTCTACCGGGTCGTCATCTAACAGATACCCGTCGTTTTGAATCTCGCCATTTTCCTCACAGCGGTTCCATAGACCCCTCGCTCGATCGAA
>JAFUCW010000384.1 GCA_017459485.1 Eggerthellaceae bacterium
CCAGCTCCAGCAGCTCGTGCGCACGCCGGTCGGCTTCGGTTTTGGTGGCGCCCTCCAGGCGCGGAACGGTCGAGATGTTGTCGAGCACCGTCCAGTGGGGGAACAGCCCGCCTTCCTGCAGCACGTAGCCTATCGAGCGCCTCAGCTTCACGGGGTCCATGTCCGCCACGTCCGTTCCGTCCCACAGCACGCGCCCTGCCGTTGGCTCGACCATGCGGTTGACCATGCGCAGTACGGTTGTTTTGCCCGAGCCGCTGGTGCCCACCAGCACGGTGGTCTGCCGGCTTTCGGCGCGCAGGCAGAAGTCGCGCACGGCCTGTGTGCCATCGGCGTAGGTCTTTGACACGTGGTCGAACTCGATCATTGGTTGGGCCTTTCCGGGCTGCAGAACGGCGCCAGCAGGGTCAGCAACTTCTGCAATTCGGCTTCGGAGTGCTGGTCGAACAGGTCCTTGAGCGCTGCATTGAACACGGCCGTTGCCTGCGCTTCGATACGCTGGCCAACGTCGGTCAGGCGAAGCAGCACGGCGCGACCATCGCTTTTGTCGGCCTGCTTTTCCACAAGGCCGTCTTTGCGCATGCGGTCGATGATGCGGCTGGTGGCGCTTTCCCCGCTATGGCATCTTGCGGCAAGCTCCTGCAGGCGCATGGGCTTGCAAGCAAGGATGCGCAAAAGGGCGTAACGCGCCATGGCAACGGGCACGCCGGCTTCCTTGAATCGCGCATCTATGGCGCTCCACAAGGAGATTTCGCTGTTGACGATGGCGAAGTAGACTTCCGCATGTATGTCTTGGTCGGTTTCCTTCATAGGGCAATTATATTCCATGTAAACTAAAATAAGGGGAGAAACCGACGGAGAGGCGAGCCGTACCGCACCAGCCCGAGCATTGCCTGCGCTGCGGACTGTGCTTCGAGAACTGCCCCGTGGAGTGCATCGAGCGCCTGTAATACGTGCTGCGCGACAAGGGTGCGTTGCTGCTGCAGGGTAGCGCCCGTAACGTGCACTGCAACACGGGGCTGGTGCCGAAAGTTGTGTTGCTAAATCAAGCCTGCGCTGTCGGGCTTGTTGCAGCACGGGTTCGAAAGTGAACAGTACTTGCGGCAGAGCGTGCAGGTGCCCAGGGTGCCCGTGCCTGGCTAAAAGGGCAGCGGGAGATCTACTGCGTGTACAGTTCCTTTAGGCAGTAGGTGTGCAAGCGGCTGTCTGCATCGACTTTTGTGCGCGTTCCCTTGGAAACGGGCTTTTTCGTAAACAGGAACAATGCATCGGCGGTACAGTCTTCAACAAGGCTAGCCCTTTGCTCGAGCGTGCGCAGCGTTTCGGTTTCGTCGAAGGTGTTGCGGTACTTGCATTCACACGCGATGATGTGTTTCCCCTTTGCGTCGGCGCCGATAACGTCGATGTCCACCTGTTCGCGCTCGACAGGGTCGGTACCCCACCAGGAACCTGTTGCTACAACAGCAACGGGAAGGCTCCCAGACAGGGCCTGAATTGCAATCCATTCTTCGCATACGCGCTCGAAGTGATGCCCCAAGTACGTTGAAAAATCCTCTTCGGTAATTGCGTTTGCGGCAGCCTGGCCCAATCCTGCCTCTATTGTTGGCACGTACGGCATGACGAAGCGAAACCAAAAGTCGAACAGCGCTTCGCGAATGCGGTAGATGGCATGTTTGCTGCGATCGGGGTTTTCGCCGAAGGGAACAACGCGCTCCACAATCCCTAAGTTTGTTAAGGTGGAAAGGTAGCCTGGCAGCGAACTACGCTCGATGCCCGTACGGTCTGCTATGGCTTTGGGGCGATTGGCTCCGCTGGCAATAGCCCGAAGAACCGAATTGTACGCTGCTGGTTCCGAAAGTTCCTGGCGCAGAAGAAGTTCGGGCTCTCGGTAGAGAAACCCCATGGTGTCGAAGTAGAGCTGCGCCAGGTTTTTGCGCAGGCTGGTGCCTTTCTTAAGCTGGGCCAGATAGTATGGCACGCCTCCCACACAGGCGTAGCTTCGAAATGCTTCGTCTGGGCCCATCCAAGGAAGCATCTCTGCTGCCTCCAGGTAGCCAAGCGGGCCAAGCTTCATCTGCAGGGTGCGTCGACCGTAAAGGGGGCTCTTGCTTCCTAGCACGTCGCTTTCCATGGCACCCTGGCTGCTGCCGCATAGCACAATGTAGCATTGCGTGTCTTTGAGGCTGTGGTCTATGGCAACCTGCAGTACTGACGGAAGGGAAGGCTCGCGTTTGACGGCGTAGGGAAATTCGTCGAACACGAACACGAAGCGCTCCTGGGCTGCCCGGCTGCTTATGAAGTCGATGGCCGCACGCCAGCTTCCGAATCGTGTGTCGCTCGGCAGGTCGAAAAACGATGCTATTGCCTGGGAGAAATCCGCCAGGTTGTCCGCGTTTGCCTGTTCGAGGGCCGTGAAGAAAAGGGTGCGCTTCCCTTTGGCAAATTCGCCAATGAGCGTAGTCTTGCCAACGCGGCGTCTGCCATAGATAACCGCCATCTGGAATTCTTTGGTTCTATAGGCTTCTTCGAGTTTCGCCAGTTCGTTTTTGCGTCCTACAAACATGGTTCTCCTAAATAATTGTTCCAACAATTATTTTCTGGAAAATTATATATAAATTCAGTGAAGCCGTCTAGGTAAACGACTGCACAATCACGCGGTGCTTGCAGCCACTAGTGCGTATCGCTTCATGGGAAAGGCCCTTTCGTTTATGCGTTTCTTAAAAATCCTATTTCTAAAGAAGACCTGCGCTATAAGGCTTGTTGCAAACCTTTCTCGTCTTGTGGTTGTGCCATGGTAAGCAAGCCACCTGAAAGTAGCCTTTAAGTTGCCTGAAAGCTTGCTGAAAGGGCGGAGATTTGGGCGCGTTGTTTTTAAGTGTTAGTGTTTCTAATCACGTTAAACCAGTGGATGCTAGTGAATTGAAACACTATTGCAACGCTAGATCTGCGGACGATGCCACACGTGATTACGCAGTATCACCACGTCGTGCAAAAACAACAAGGTCATCCACATTGCCACGAGTATCATCGGCTTTAGCGCGTATGTCCGCATGGCGCTGCTGAACATGCTCGTTCGAGGGGGGTGCGGACAAAATCCTGGACTCCATAGAGAGTCAGGAGGAGCGTCATGCACACCCTTGCGTTGCATTAGGAATGTCATTCAACCGCATGATGGAAAAAGGTGGGTCCGAGTCCCATGTGTTGGACAAGTCCTATCTCGTAAAAGGCTACAGTATTCAGTAGCAAGAGAGCAGTATCTCGTCCAAACGATGATGCCCTAACAGTGGTAGAATTTTAATAACTTTTGCACATCGTCGTTCGAGACTAAAAGGAAGGTGTTCCATGGACGAGAACGAGCTTAGAAAGCATGTGCTTGGCGGCAAGAAAACAGACCGTGTCATCTTTGCTGCTACGCCTGAGATGAAAGCTGCAATAGAGAAAGTTGCGGAAGAGAAGTGCGTTAGCGTCTCCGCTCTGCTTACCTCGCTTGCATTCGAAGAGATTGTTGCGAACAAAGAATTGTTTGCAAAGCAAGGCAAGTAGCATGAAGGATCAACAAGTTCCTTCAAGGTAGCGTGGGAGCAAGAATATTCCGTCAACCGAGCATTCGACATGGACTTCTAGGAGCGCGGGGATTTTATGAATGACAGTACCTATTCACTTGGCAAGGAAACCGAGCAGGTCGAATTCAAGAAGAGTACGAGCGAGCTCAAAGAAGGGGTGGTTTCTATTGCATCCATCCTTAACAAGCATGGGCACGGTAAGCTCTATTTTGGGGTGCACAACAACGGGACAGTTATCGGCCAGGAAGTGGGCGATACCACGTTGCGCACTATAAGCCAGGCAATAGGAAACCATATAAGCCCAGCAATCTACCCAACCATTTCGAAAGAAAGCTACGGCGGAAGGGACATAGTTGTCGTTGAGTTCGAAGGCACGCAGCAGCCATACCTTGCTTACAACATTCCTCGTATTCGCGTAGCAGACGAAGACCTAGTCATGGAGCAACCTCGCTACGAAGAGCTGATGCGTAAGCGCGATAGCGTCGTTTACTCGTGGGAAGCCCAGAAATCGAAGTATACAATCGACAATATCGACACTACAGCTTTCCAGTCGTACTTACAAAAGGCAAAACAGGCTGGCCGCATTTCTTTTCAAAACGACAACCCGGCCGACGTTCTCACCATGCTCGAACTTGCTGATGGTAATCAATTGCTTAATGCTGGTGCCGCCTTGTTCGTAGACTGCGGAATAAACGAACTTCAAATGGCCAAGTTTGCATCAGACGAGCGGCTGACCTTTACCGACATTCGGCGATTTACTGGTTCGATGCTCGACCTTATCGACAAAGCGGTGCAATACGTCATTGACGCCATGGATTGGCGTGTGGAGTTCGATGGTGGACTGGAACGCAAGGAAATACCAGAGATACCAGTGGATGCGGTAAGAGAAGCGGTTACCAACGCCTTTGCGCATCGCCTTATCGAATCGGGTCAGAGTGTCGAAATTGCGGTATATCGCAGCTTCATAGATGTGTATAGCCCCGGAATGTTTCCCGAGGAGCTAACACCTGAAATGTTTATCGCTGGGGTTCATAAACCCGTCCGCCGTAACCCGCGTATCACTCGTACGTTGTACTACTCGAAAGACATGGAAAGCTTTGCTACAGGGCTCAAACGTATCCAAGATGCGTGCGATGCCGTTGGCTGCAAGG
>JAFUCW010000385.1 GCA_017459485.1 Eggerthellaceae bacterium
GTGGTGTGCACCACGGTCAGCGGGGTGCCGTCCTTGTCTTTGTCGGGGGTGCCGTCGTCGTACTCGTAGGTGATGGTGCGCGTGACCGTCTTCTCGTTGTCGAGAACGTGCGGGTGGTACTGCGCCGTGGCGGTTCGGCCGTTGTCGTCGGTGCCCAGCACGGTTACCGGCGGCGGGTCGCCCACGAAGTCCTTGTCGGGCGTGAAGGTGATAATACCGGCATCGTCGATGGTGTAGGTGCCGCCTTCAACCTTCACGCTGGTGGCCGGCTTGCCGCTGGCGTCCAGCAGCTCGACCTTGCTGATCTTGTTTGTGGAGCCGCCCATCTCGGTGGGCGTAGTCACCTTGAACAAGTCGATGCCACCGGCGACCTGCGGCGTGTTCTTGGCGCCGTAGGTTTCCTCGTCCTCGCCCACAGGAGGCGTGACCTCGTTGGTGATGGTGCCCCTGTCGAGCGCTGCGCCGTCGCCGCTGTAGGCTGGCGCATTGTAGCCATCAAGCGCCGTCTCCACAACACTGTACGTAGCTTCGCGAACCGCAGGGTTATCGGCGTCGCTCCTGTCGACAATGTACTTGGGAACGTTGTGCCATACGAAGACGACTTCGGTGTTGTCCTTGCCGTTCTTGATTTCCAGCGTGCCCGTCTTGGCTTCGGCGTCGTATTCGGTAGCGGCATTCGGCTGCAGCTTGGGCCCCACGTTGTCGGGCCAGACCTCGCCGTTCTCCTTTAACGTCAGCGCTGTCTTCAGCTTGTCCTTGTCGGCATCAAGCGTATGCGTGCGGTCGGCGCCGTTTTCCTTCCAGACTTTGGTGACGGTGAAGTCGATGGTTTCCAGCGTGTTCTTGACCGTTCCGGTGTAGCGTTCAACCGTGTCGCCGCTGGTATCGCCCGGCTTCAGCGGCAGGGTATCCTTGCCGGAAAGGCCCTTCGTGCTGGCCGTGCGCTCGGCGCTCAGCTCGGCCCAGTCGGCCGTGTCCTTGGACGTGTAGCCAAGCAGGCCCGCATCTGCGCTGGTTGCACCAACCGGCTGCTGTCCCGCGCGGTCAAGCGTCTCGCGGATGGACTACTCGTAGGTATTGCCGGCAACGTCTATCTTCTTGAGCTCGTTAACCCAGTAGGTTACGCCCCTGTAGAGGTACGACCCGTCCGCCTGCTTCTTTGCATTGCTGGGGACATCCCTGTCGGTTTTCGCAATTTCGATGGCACTATCGCCCGTATCGTACGTGGCCTTGTCGCCCCACTGCACTTGCAAACCAGCGCCCGTTGCATTGGCGGCAATCTTCTGAGGCGGGAGAACATCCTTCTTTTCCGTAGTGGAGCCATCGGCGTTCTTCACCTGAACGTCAATATGCATCCAGATGTCTTGGCGGGTGGAGTATGCATTGCCAAGGTCGTCCCACTCCTTCACGCCGCGTACGACGATGGAAGGCACGTTAACAATTTCGCCGCCATTTTCGAATACGGACAGGTACGCGTTGCCATTCTTATAGCTTTCATGCACAAGGGTTTCGCCCAGATCCTTATCGGATTTTGTGCTTGCATACCAATTGGAATTCTTGTAGGCCTTGTAGTAGTCGTTGAATTCTTCTCCCGGTATTACCGCTTTGCTGTTGTCGTAACCTTCTGTAGACCAGGTGGGCACTTCCTCTATGGCAAACCAGTAGTTTCGGCTGTGGTGGTTGCTGGCCCTATGGTTGTCCTCTTCGGGCTCTGCTTCCACAGGAAGGGCCGGCCAGTCAAGGGCCTGGACACCTTCTGAGGGATACTTGATCTTCCACACAACATTGCCCGGGGACAAGGTGTTTGCCAGATCGTCCTTTTTGAGCACCGTCACATAGCCGGCGCCCGTAAAGTCGGTAGTGTCGTCCACCTTGAAGGTTTTGGCAAGCGTTGTGTCCTTCCAATCAGCAACGCGCTCTTCCGTAGCAATATCGTACTCGGCATCCTGAATTCGCTCGCCTGTGTTTGGATCCGTAGTGTAGTGGACAAATTTGTTGCCCAGCTTTACGACATTAGGACGGATGGCCAGGGTTTCATCCCCGCTTGTCGAATCAACTTCAACGTACTCGATGGTGTTGTTGGCGGTAAGCGTGAAATCCTTTCCTTTGAGTTTGATTTCCTCACCGTTATTGGTAAAAGTACCTTCGGTTGCTGTGTATACGTTTTGGTCGATTTCAAACTTTACATTCTTAGTGATAGCTGCCCCGCTTTCGTCGACCGTACCCGTGGGAAC
>JAFUCW010000386.1 GCA_017459485.1 Eggerthellaceae bacterium
AGTGCTCATGGTGCGCGAAGGAAGGGTGCTCAACAGCAACGAATTCGTCCTCAACAAAGGACTCGACGTTCCCGACGAGGACCTCATGCACAATTTTCTGTTGCGCTACTACGGGACCACCACCTCTCTTCCCAGAGAAGTCATTTGCGCACGCGTGCCCGAAGACGCCGATGCCATGAGCGCATGGCTTACGAAGCGCCTTGCCAGCTCCCATGGAGCCATCGTCCGCTTCAGCGTTCCTGAACGCGGAGAGAAACGCCGCCTTCTTGACATGGCGGAAGTGAACGCACGGCACACGCTCATGCGTTACAAGGTGCGCAGCAACTACGACGACACGCGCATAAACGACGCGCTTCTCCAGCTTGAGAGCGCCCTTGCGCTCGACAGGCCTCCGTTGCGCATCGAATGCTTCGACATCTCGACTATCCATGGGTCCTACACGGTCGCATCGATGGTCGTCTTCACCAATGGAAGGCCAGACAAAAACCAATACCGCCGTTTCAAGATCCGCACGCCCCTCGACGAAGCGAACGACTTCGTCTCCATGCAGGAAGTGCTTGCTCGCCGCTATGCGCCTGAGCGCATGGAAGACGAGCGGTTCGGATCGCGTCCCGACCTTCTTATTCTTGACGGTGGCAAACCCCAGCTGACAGCCGCAATGGAGCAGTTCGACCAGCTTGGGCTTGACATTCCCATGGCTGGCCTTGCCAAGCGTGACGAAGAGCTCTTCGTTCCCTGGCAGGAACAGGGCCCTGTTGTGCTACCGAGCGGGTCGAGCTCCCTGTATCTTGTGAAGCAGGTTCGCGACGAAGCACACCGCTTCGCGATAACCTTCCATCGGGAACTGCGTGGCAAGGGAATGAGCGCGAGTATCCTCGACGATGTCGCAGGCATCGGACCGGTAAGGAAGAAGGCGCTTCTCAAGCATTTCAAAAGTTTCAAGGGGCTGCGCAGCGCTTCACTCGACCAGATCAAATCGGCCCATGTGGTTCCCGACGAAGTCGCCGAAGAGCTCTTCGCCATTTTGGAGCAGTATAATCAGATGCGCAACGACGCCAATTCTTAGGTAGGGCACATGACCGACACCTCTTCGCATCGCGACAATGAAGCTTCCGCCCATTCGGGTCGTGTGGACCTTGTCATCATAACGGGCATGAGTGGTGCGGGGCGCACCGAAGCCATGCATACGTTCGAAGACCTGGGCTACTACTGCATAGACAACCTTCCTCCTACGCTGCTTCCCTCGCTTGTCGACTCGAGCGACATACCCGGCCAGTCGACGGGAAAGCCGCATCTGGCTGTCGTGTGCGATGCCCGCAACCGCGACTATTTCGCCCAGCTTGACGAAGTGCTCCGTAAAATGAGGGACCAGGGCATCGAGTACCGCATCATCTTTCTTGATGCGTCCGACGAGGTCCTCCTTGCGCGATACAAGGCAAGCCGTCGGCGCCATCCCCTTTGCACCGACAATAAGACGACCATCGCCCAGGGAATCGACAAGGAGCGCACGCTCCTTTCGGAGCTGCGCGAAATTGCGAATCTCATCATTGACACCACATCCATGAAGCCGATTGATCTGCACGAATGCATAAGCGACGTCTTCTCTGAATCCGCACCCCAGGGCGGTCTTGGAGTGGTCGTTTACTCATTCGGGTTCAAACACGGCATGGCAGAAGACGCCGACATCGTCATAGACGTCCGTTTTCTTCCCAATCCCTACTATGATCCCGAAATGCGCTACATGACCGGGCTCGACGACCCCGTGCGCACGTTCGTCATGGAGCGTCCCGAGACGGTCGCCTTCATTTCCAAATGGCAGGCGCTGCTCGACTGTGTCATGCCTGGCTACGTCAAGGAGGGCAAGCAGCAACTTGCCATCGCTGTGGGATGCACAGGTGGGCAGCATCGTTCAGTCGTGCTTGCAGAGGCGACGGGGGAATATTTGAAATCGCTTGACTACCGCGTTCACGTCACGCATCGCGACCTTTCTCATGCAGACCAGAAAAGGAAGGACTGATCAATGCACCGTCCTTTCAAAAGCGACCCTTCTTCGACCGAGGCGTTCCAAGTCATCCGCGATGAAGAGCCCGTGGTAGGCTCTACCGAAGCTCCACGCGCCGTCGTTATTGGCGGGGAGACGGGCGCTCCTTCCTCGATCCACACCCTGCTTTCCATGGGACTCGAGACCTCCGCCGTCGTCTCGATGGCCGACGACGGAGGTTCCACAGGAATCCTTAGGGAACGCGCACACGTCCTTCCTCCTGGAGATATCCGCAAATGCCTTGTTGCTATGGCATCGGATTCAAATGACCCTTACGTTCGTGCCTTCAAGTACCGTTTCGACTTCGCCAACAACCACACGCTCGGCAACCTCACGCTCTCTGCGCTTGAAGATGCGACAGGCTCGTTCCCCGAAGCCATCCGCATATGCGAGCGTATGCTCGGGGCGCGAGGACACGTGCATCCCTCGACGCTTGCCAACATCGTCTTGTGCGGTCGCACTCAAGATGGGCACACCATCGAAGGGCAATCGCAGCTTTCCCATTCGGACACGGCGCTTTCCGAAGTTTGGCTCAAGGACCCTGACGCCGAGCCCTATCCCGGCGCCATCAAGGCCATCTGCGAGGCAGACCTTATTGTCCTCGGTCCGGGATCGCTGTTCACTTCCATCATTCCCAACTTGCTCGTTCCAGGCGTGGTGGACGCAATTCGCTCTTCAAAGGGGCGAACGCTTTTCGTGTGCAGCTTGGCGGACATGCAAGGGGAGACGTGGGGGCTTTCCGTAGAGGAACACATCGATGCGCTGCTTTCGCACGGGCTCGAAGGTCTGCTCGACTACGCACTTGTCCATACTCCAAAGCCCCTGCGTCCTGGCGGAACGGAGCCGGGCAACTTCGAAGCGCTTTCGGTCGGGGCAACGTCGGCAACCGAGTCCACCGAGGTCTCTCCTGGCCCTAGCGGTATTCGACCCGTGGTCATCAGCTACGATGCCGCCCATCGCATCCAGGAAAAGGGGCCCATGGTCATAGCGCGCAATCTGGTCGATCCCAAGCGTCCCACCTGGCACGACCCCTTCGCCCTGCGCGAAGCGTTCACGGGAGTGTTGAAGGCATGTCGTTCACCGCAGATGTGAAAGAGGAACTCACGCGGGTTCAGCCCCTGTGTTCCCATTGTGACAAGGCTCTTCTTTCCGCCCTGTTGCGCATCGAAGGCACGCTCGTCCTTCTGGGCCAGGGAAAGGCCCGCTTGGAGATCTCCACCGACCTACCAAGCGTCGCACGGCTTATCGTACGTTTGCTCCATGGCATATACGACCTGCGGACGGACAACACCATTCGGCGCAGCGTTCTCCACAAAACTCCTAACTATCTTATTGTGGTGCCAGCCCAAGATGCCCTCGAAGAAGCGTTGGTCGACCTTGGCGTAATCGAGAGGGGCGGAGGGTTCACACAGGGAATCGCCGGACATCTTGTCGAAAAGCGCTGCTGTTCCGCTGCCTACCTAAGGGGAGTCTTTCTGGGAAGCGGGTTCGTTGCCAACCCCCGAGGCGACTTCCACTTCGAAATGACGGTCGAATCGGAAGACCTTGCTTCCGACATAGCCGACCTTATGGTCCAGAGAGGTATTTCTGCAAAGATAATGAAGCGACGCAGCAGCTACATTGTCTATTTGAAAAGCGGGTCGGCAATATCTGAGTTCCTTGCCCTTGTTGGAGCGCATCAATGCGCTTTGGCCATGGAAAACGAACGGGTCATCAAAAGCGTGCGCAACGACGTCAACAGGCGTGTCAACGCAGAACTGGCAAATTCCCAAAAAGCGACCGATGCCAGCGTCGACCAGGTTATGGCTATACGGGAAGTAGTTGACCGCTACGGAATCGATTCTCTGCCTCCTGCGCTCCAGGAGGTCATCCGTCTTCGCGTCGCGCACCCCAACGCCACGCTCAAGGAGCTGGGCGA
>JAFUCW010000387.1 GCA_017459485.1 Eggerthellaceae bacterium
CTCGCTGACGCTTCGACTACCTGCGGGTCCATGCGGAACTGATCGACGCTGCAAGCGGCAGGCGCACCCATCCTCGCCCCTTGTTTTTCACCTTGCATACCGAAGTACGCGTCGGGCCAAAGGCGTGGGTATCTGGGGCAACCCAGCGCTATTCGATTCACAATGCAGCAATCAAATGATGGAGCATATCAGTTTCGTGAAGTTGTTAGATATCCAAAACATATGTGTTACAGACGGCTAACAAATATGTTATAGTCAGCTAACAAGTGACACTCGAATGAGGAAGGGTTCCAATGTATTCAGGTTATCGAACTCCGATTGCAACTGCCAAGGTTTCGGGCATGAAGGTGCAGGCAAAAGGGGCGCTTGTCGTCCTTGCCGCCCTGATGGCGCTTGCTGTGTGCGCTCTGGCGCCTGCAGCCCAGGCCTCTGCCTACGAGTACAAAGACGTGCCGATTCACATCTACAAGACGGGCACGACCGAGGACTCCATGGCTGCAGGCTACTTCGACTCTGCCGCCGACGTGACCACCGCCTCCGATGGATCCGCGACCGTCGTGCTGTCCCTGACCGACGCAGCCGTGGAATACGGCCTTGAGGTTGGCGCGGGCACCGACCCAGACGTGACGTGGGGCACCGTGGTCAGCGCCGAGGGCGAAAGCCCCCAGCGGGTCCAGATCTCCGTTGCCTCGACCGAAGGCGCGCAAGCGATCAGCTTCAAGACCAACGTCGCGATGATGGGTGGGCGCGTCATGAGTGCGGACTTGGTGCTCGACATGCCGCCAGTGGACAAAGCCAAGCTCCAGGAAGCGATCAACGCCGCCAAGGCGCTTGATTCGAACGCATACTACCCAACTACTTTTGCGTTGGTGGAAAGTCAGCTGGCAACGTGCGAAGAGCTGAATACCAGCACAACTGCCACCCAGGATGAAGTTGACGCAGCCGCCGAGCGTCTGCAGGCGCTCATGGCGGAAGAGACGGGCGGCTACCTGGCCAAGAAGTCCACGGTAGTAAACCCGCAGGACAACGGCATCTACGTACCTACGTTCACTTCGTACAACGCCTCTGGTTACGGCACGGGCGCGCGCACCCTGGATACGGTCAACCGGGCCGGCCAGTTCCCCACCGTCGATATCGTGAAAGATGCCGATGGGATGAAGCTTCGCCTGTACTACGCGTCCAACATCGACATGCAAGCTGTTTACCTCAACGACGACGAAGCAGCATCAACCAAGGAGGCCACGGGTGAAAAGCGCACGGTGACCAACTCCCGCACCGGCGTGACTGCCGAATACGACGAGTACATCTTCTCGATGCCGATCGAGGACATCGCGCTCGACAACAAGCTCACCTTCCGCTATGACACGGGCACGAGTTTTGGCGTCCATTCCTCCAGCGTCTACCTGATCGCCCAGGGGATGGAGCTTCTTTCGGACGAACTTGAGGTCGTCAATGGCGACCAGGCGACTTGGGTTGCCGGTCAGCCGGCTGAAATCGCTGCAACCGCACAGAGCCTTGCCGAAGGCGAAGAGGTGACGAAGTGGCAGTGGGAGTATGCCAAAGACGCCCAGACCTGGAAGGTGTCGGGTGCTCAGTACGTTGCCGAGGGTGCGACGTCCACGCTCACCATTCCCCAGTGCACCAACGCGCGCAGGGCGCCTATGGCCTGGCGCGTGACGGCCACAACCAGGATGGCGAACGGGTCTATTCGCACGGCCACCAGCGAAGGCCAGTCGCTGCTCGAGCTCAACAAGCTTGCGGTTGAGCCTGCCAGCGAGTTCAAGTGGGACGAAGGACAGCCGGTCGACATTGTCGCCAAGGTGACTGGTTTCGACGAGGGCGAAACGATCGCGAAAGCCGTGTGGTACTACTCCACGGACGGCAAGACTTGGAAGAAGTCCGGTGCGGCATCCGACTTTGACGCAGCAACGGCGACCGTCCACATTCCATCGTGTACCCAGGCGCGCAAGGCGCCTATGGCCTGGAGCGTGCGGGTCACGACAAGTGCGGGACGCACCATCACCGGAGACGGTATTTCTCTCGCCGAATAGTCGGTTCGAGTAGTGTCGCAGCGTTTCTGGCGCATTGATGCGAAAAAGACGCAAACGGCGACTTTGGGCGAGGCGGCAAAGCGGTTAACCTGCTTTGCCGTCTCACGCGTATTCCAGAGGTTTGTCCGACTAGGCCCTGGTTTTTCGCTTAGCTTAGAAAGGGTTCTCATGCATTCAGCACCTCGCGTTTTTTCGGCGCCTTCGATGCGGCTTGGTTTGTCGGCACATAGCAAAGGGGCGGCTTTGGCCCTTGCCTTGCTGCTCGCAGTGGCTTCCTGCGCCCTGTTCCTCGTGGCGGATGCGTTCGCGCGAGAGGTTCAGGGAGTGCCGGTCAGCTTTAACAAAACAGGCACGACCGAGGAATCCATGGCAGCATCCTTCATCGAGGGCACAGCGGACGTGAGCGTCGCAGACGACGGTTCGGCGACAGTCGTGCTCTCCCTGAACGACATGGCAGTCGGCTATGGGCTGGAGGTCGGATCGGGCCCGAAGACGGACGTGGAATGGGGAACTGTGGTCAGCGCGGCAGGCGAAAGCCCCCAGAAGGTCCGCATCTCGGTCGCGTCCACCGAAGGTGCGCAGCCTATAAGCTTCAGAGCGCCCAATTCCCCGATGGGGACCTTCGTCCAAACGGCAGACATGTTGCTCGACATGCCCGAGGAAGAGACTCAGGAGGACTCGTCTGGGCAGGCGACGGAATCCGACACTTCCGACGACGGCTCCGAAGAGGGAGGGAGCGGGTCTGGCAGCAGTCAGGGCGGCGCCGGGAGCTCGCAGGAGTCCGATAGCACGAGCGACGGGGAAGCGGGCGGTTCCGCTGACGCAGGACACGAAGACGCGCAGGAATCCACGCCTA
>JAFUCW010000388.1 GCA_017459485.1 Eggerthellaceae bacterium
CTATCGTTGCGGGTGCCACCTTGGAGCAATGCGCCCAGGAGGTGCTGCGTGGCATCAAGTCCACGCGTTTCATCTTCGCTCCCGAAAGCCTTGATTTCCTGCGTGCGGGCGGGCGCATAGGAGGGGCTGCAGCGCTGCTGGGCAACCTCATCCATCTTACGCCGGTCCTTACGGTGCGCGACACGCTCACTCAAACGCTTGCGAAGGTGCGCACCGTGCGCAAGGCGTATGCCGCCATGGTCGATCGTCTCAAGAAGGACATGGAAGAGGGCGGCGGCCTCAAGCGCATCGTCGTCCACTACATCGGTCCGCGGGAGCCGGCGATCAAATGGGCCCGCGAAGTCATAGATCCCATTGTGGGGAAAATAGTGGATGTGGTGCCGGTGTCTCCTTGTGTGGGCGTCCATGTGGGGCCTGCTTTGGCACTTTGCTACGAATGCAACAACTATCTATCGCAGAAGATCACCGGCGACGTGCAGGCGTATCTTTGCGTCCATTAGGGGGCGGACATGGGAATCAAATGCAATTTGATCGTCGATTCCTGTTGTGACCTGCCGTTTTCGATGGTGGACGTTTCCGGCGTCGAGCTGATCGAGTTTCCCTTCGTTCACGACGGGGAAGAAAAGCAAGACGACTTGTATCGCTCGTTGACCCCGAAGGAGTTCTACGATGCGATGCGCAACAAGAAGAAGCCCTCTCCTACAACCGCTCAGGTCCCGGCAAACATCCTGGAGGCTGCGTTTCGCCGGGCATGCGAGTCCGGTGTTCCCACGGTCTACCTGTGCTTTTCCAGTGCGCTGTCTGGCAGCTACGACACTGCGCTGATCGTTCGCGACCAGGTGCTTTCCGACTACCCCGATGCAGAACTCTACGTCGTGGACACCATGCTCGCTTCGATTGCGGAAGGCCTCCTTGTTCTTGGCGCGATCGATCAGCGGGAGTCGGGGCTTTCCGCTCTGGAAATGGTTTCGTGGGCGGAGGAAGCGCGCTGGTTCGTGAACGCGCAGTTCATGGTCGACGACCTTGAAGCGCTCCATCGTGGAGGTCGCGTTCCAACGGGGATTGCGACGGCGGGAGCGAAACTTGACGTCAAGCCCCTTCTTGGGTTCGACCTGAGTGGCGCGCTTTCGTTTTCAGGCGTTACCCGTGGACGGAAAAAAGGTATACGTTCTTTGGCAGAGTTTTTCAGACGCAAAAACGACTCTGCGCAGATAGGACAGCGCATTATCATTGCGCACGCAGATGCGCCCGGCGACGCGAACAGGCTCTACGAAGACCTCTTGAAAACCGAAGACGGAGTGTTGTTCACGGGATCCTACATTGGTCCAGTCATCGGGTCCCATGTGGGTCCGGGCATGGTGGCGGTGGCGTTCTGGGGTCCTGACAGGCGGGAAGACCTTGGCGTCGCCGATCGTATTGCCAGACGCGTCAAATCCAAGGAGTAGCAAACAATGGAACCGACTTGCAATCTGATCATAGACTCGACGTGCGACTTGCCTCGTGACGTTTGGGACAAACCGGGCATCACGATGCTTCCATTCACCTATTTCGAGGGGACGACGACATACAAAGACGACCTGTTCGCTTCGCGTACTCCCAAAGATTTCTATGATTGGATGCGCGGTGGAGCTGAGCCTTCCACGAGCCAGCCGACGCAAGGTGAGTACGAAGACGTTTTCCGTGCGGCGGTTGACACGGGCGTCCCTACGGTCTTCATTTCGTTTGGGCATGCGCTTTCGGGGGCCTACGATGGTGCGTGCATGGCGCTTGACCGGATCAAGGAGGAAAAAGGGGAGGATGTCGAGCTTTACGTCGTAGACAGCATGCTGCCTTCTTCTCCTTTGGGTTTGTTCGTTGCGGAGGCAATACGTTTGCGCGACCGTGGCATGAGCGCCAAGGAGCTGGTTGCGTGGGCGCAGGAAGCGCGTTATTACGTCAACGTCATGTTCATGGTTGACAACCTCGAGTCGTTGTCTCGTGGAGGGCGTATTCCTGCAGGCGTCGCTGGCGTGGGCGACATGCTCGACGTCAAGCCTCTTCTTTCCATCGACCTGGAAGGCGCCTTGGTGTTCGCCGGCGTCGCGCGCGGTCGCAAGAAGGGCATGAAGCGCATGGTCGACTTCTTCGAGAGGAACCACAGCGTTGAAGGAGAGTCGCGGTATGTGGTTACGGGCAACGCAGACTGCCAGCGCGATGCGGATCGATTCGTATCCCAGATAAGCTCCGTAGACGAAAGCGCTTTGATAATCGCACATGATATCGGCCCGACGATCGGGTCGCACGTCGGCCCCGGCATGATCTCGATCGCTTTCTGGGGGCCCGACCGTCGCAGCAATCTCTCCATCTCCGAACGCATCGCAAAGCGTGTCAAGTCCGAATAGCCCACAAAGGGAGTGCATATGTCCAAAACGTTTGTGTTCGTCGGTCTTACCAATGTTGGAAACGAGATGGCGCCCAATCTACTCGAGGCTGGATTCAAAGCCGCCGACGGAGTCTCCTCTGCTGACGTGGTGTTCACCTACGTGCCCTTCATCGAAGATACCGAAGAGGTGTATTTTGGCAGCGACGGGATGATTGCCACTGCCAAGGAGGGCGCCCTGCTGGTGAACCTGGCCCCTATCAGCCCTTCGCTTCAGCACGAAATCTATGCGCTTGCTCAGGTGAACAATATGACCGCCTTGGACGCACCCGTGGTCGTGCATGACATATCGCGCACGCATGCATTCGCGGACCGGGGCAATCTGACCTTGTTTGTGGGCGCAAACGACGCCGACTACGACGTAATCGCAGACATGCTCGAGGCTCTTTCGGCAGACGTGGTCGTATGTGGATCGGTTGGCATGGGACAGCTTGCCAAGGCGGCCACGTCCCTTCACCGCGCAGCCGAGGTGGTTGGTCTTATCGAAGCCGACGCCTTGTGCCGCGCCTCGCAGGGAGACGACGATGCCGCTGCGGCTGCCGTCGTCGGCCGTGCGCTTGCAGTTGGCCCTTCAAGCACCGAAGCCGCGTTGCTGTTCGGCGCGCTTTCCGCAAAGCAATTCGATGGGTCGTATTCCGCCAACGTGCTGCTTGGCGAAGTGGTGGCGGCGCTTTCGACCGCCGATGACGCCAACTTGATTCTTCCCCAAGCGGAATCCGCCGAATACCTGCTGCAGCTCCTTATGACCATCGGAGGAGGAGACAAGGCTGCTGCAGCCCTTTCGCTGCTCTATGCAGACGAGGAGTCTTGTGCTCGCAACGGACTCGACTGGTCTCGTGCCGAAGGCCTTTACGGCTCCATGGATGGGTTCGACTACGACGACTACGACGACTATGACGATTACGGGGACTACGACGACCATGGGGACAGCGGCCATGGCCATGGCCACGGTCATGGGCACGGAGGCGGGTTCGGCTTCGGGCCGTACAGTACCAACTAGGTTGTGGCGTCCGCCGTTGACGTCTTCGAAGGAAACAGTCGCTCCTTCTGCTCCCAGGCATGGTCCGGGGCGCCTTCGCCCGTTTGCAGCGCGCATCCCTTTGCAAACGTCGTGAACCGCATGAAAGAGGACCGTTTCGACATACTCTCCCATTGTAATTTGTGCCCCCGTGCATGCGGTGCCGATCGCGCCTCGGGAAAGCGTGGTGCGTGTGGTGCCGACGGCAGGCTGTTGCTCGCGCGTGCTGCATTGCATCTTTGGGAAGAGCCTCCCTTGTCCCTTGGGGCGGGAAGCGGGGCGGTGTTTTTCAGCAATTGCCCTTTGAAATGCGTGTATTGCCAACATGCGGACATCGCGCACGAGGGGTTTGGGGTCGAAGTCGATGCCGATCGCCTGTCCCGTATCTTTCTTGCGCTACAGGCGGACAACGCTGCCAACATCAACTTGGTCACCGGCACGCACTACCTTCCCTGGATTTTGGACGCACTCGAGAAGGCTTGTGCGCTCGGTCTTTCCCTTCCTGTGGTTTGGAATACGTCCGGATACGAATCGGTCGATTCAATCTACCTGCTTAATGGCCATGTCGATGTGTATTTGACTGATTTCAAATACGCTGCGCCATCCGTAAGCGACGCTGCGCTTCGATACTCGGGAGCGGTGGATTACTTCGAGGTCGCCCAGGCTTCGCTTGACGCCATTTTTGCTCAGGTGGGGAAGCCTCTCTTCGACGACGGGGGAGCGCTGCGGCGTGGTGTTGTGGTGCGACATTTGCTTTTGCCGGGACGCCTGGGGGAATCTAAGCATTTGATGAAGCATCTTTGGGAGCGCTTCGGCGACCATGTGCTCTACAGCGTGATGAGCCAGTACACGCCCGTTCGTCCGTTGTCCGGCTTTCCCGAACTGCGCGAGCGCACTACGCCCGAAGATTACGAGGAGCTTCTCGACTTCATGGATTCTTTGGGTATGGAGGACTACTATTGGCAAGAAGGCGATCCGGCCCAGGAAAGCTTCATCCCTCCTTTCGATGCCACAGGTGTTCTCTTGTAGACAGTAGTTACGCGCAAGCGTGCCGCGCAAGGGGCGGGACGGGCGTGCGGGCGCAAGGCCCCCTGGACGCTGTCGCGCCCCAGGTTGCCCCGCCGCGGCACCGAGCGTACTTCCGTTACGCGCAAGCGTGCCGCACAAGGGGCAAGATGGGGTGCGACAGCGTTCAGGGGGTGAGTTCGAGGATGTTTTTCCACAACCTCATCGGCATGAAGTGGCGGCGAAGCTCCGGATTATAGCGTGCGTCTATCGTGAGGGCGTCGTAGAAGCGCTTCCATGCGTCTTGCACGGCGGCTTCGTCGTCGGCAATGGGGGGTGGAGCCAGCTCGTCGGTTGCCACCAGCTGCCACTTGCCGCCTTCCGACACGCCTGCAATGTGGTGCGTTTCGTCGTAGATGGCGAAGCGTTGCGTGTTGAACCTGCGTCCGAAATGGTCCATGACGAAAGGGACGACCGAGCAGGAGGGGTTGCACTTGGCGAACCACAAGTCGCCTTCCACGTGCTGGAAGCGTGTGAAGTTGCGCATCTTCTCGGTTTCGTTGACCACTTGGGTTTGCATGCGCAGGATGGGCTCGACGCATGGGTGGGTGAGCTGTGCGAGGATGCTACGCCGCTCCACGCGTCCACAGGGCTTGATGCAGGTAGTTTTGCGGTCGCATGCGGAGCATGTTGCCGCGCTTCCTGCAGCGAATGCGTATCGGACGAAGCGGTAGATGTGGGTGCCCACATGTGGGTCATCCGATGCGGCGGCGGTCATGACGGCACTCCAACTTTCCATCCCTCCGGTGCGCACGATGCCGTGCTGGACGCGCGTTGCGGCGTCCATGGACGCGGGGACTGCCACCACCACTTGTCCAATGCGTGGTTGCACGTGGCTTCCTTCTATGATGTCTTGGACGTCTGCAGTGGTTGCGAAGGCCGCAAACACGCTGGTCAGAATGCCTTCGAGTGTTCCGTCGCAAGCAAGGGCAACGGGTGCGCACGGCTCTATCGATGCGGCAATGCGCTCTATTTCGCTAATGGGGAAAGCCAGCGAGCTGCTCATGTGCGCCACTCCTTAAGAGGATCGCCGGCAACGGAGCTTCTTTCCTGCAGAATGGCCTCGCTTGGGCTCCCAAAGCGTCGTTTGCTGCAAGGCAGAGGGGCGGATTCTTGGGCGCGCGGGGCCTTGCGGTTCTGACCAAGGTTGCCCGCCGCCTGCACGCCGAAGCTTTCATCTACTTCCTCGAGTGAAAGCTGTCCTTCAATCCTTCTTGGCTCGCGTCTGCCGTGCGCACCTCCTTTGATGGGATTGGCCAGGCGTGCGCGGAGGGTTTCAGGCTCGTAGGCGATGCCGCCACCGCCCCATGTGCCACTGCAGGTGACGAAATAGCGCGCACGCGCATACGCCACACCCAGTTTTCGCAACTCGGCTTCGCCTAGCGCATGCGTTCGTCTGGCGGCCACGATCTTGCGGGCCCCAACGACGCCTATACCCGGCACGCGCATGAGCGATTCGAGAGGCGCCGTGTTCACTTCGAGGGGAAAGCGGTCGAGGTGGTTGAGCGCCCAGTTCGCCTTTGGGTCAAGCAGCAGGTCAAGATTGGGGTGTTGCTCGTCTATGATCTCGCTCACCTCGAAACCGTAGAAGCGCAAGAGCCAGTCTGCCTGGAACAACCTGTGCTCGCGGTCAAGCTGGATGCGTGCCGACTTCGGCAGGCGAGCGTCGTTGTTGACCGGAACGTATGCGCTCCAGAACACGCGCTTCATCTCCAGGGCCCGATACAGCGAAGCAGAAAGATTGAGCAGCTGGTAGTCGGTTTCCTGCGTTGCTCCTACAATGATCTGGGTGCTCTGTCCGGCAGGAACGAACGCGCGCTTTTTCGTATCGGGGTGGAACGTTGCTATGGTTGCGTTGCTATGGCGGGTCAGCGAGCGCGTGTCGCGGTCCTGGGCGATGCTGCTGCATATCTGCTTCATGGGCGCGATTACGGAATGGCCGCTTTTGTCAGGGGCGAGGTAGTCCAGGCTTGCCTGCGAGGGAAGCTCCATGTTGACGCTCATGCGGTCGGCAAGGTGCCCGAGCTCGTCGACAAGCTCGGGGCTGGTGCCAGGAATGACCTTGGCATGGATGTAGCCTCGGAAGCCGTAGTCATGGCGTAGCAGGGAAAGCGTCTCTATCATGAGCTGGGTGGTGAAATCTGGGCTTTTCAAGACGCCGCTGGACAGGAACAGGCCTTCGATGTAGTTGCGCCGGTAGAATGCGACGGTCAGGTCGGCGAGCTCCCGTGGAGTAAAGGCGACGCGGCGCGTATCGTTGGAAGAGCGGTTCACGCAGTATGCGCAATCGTAGATGCAGGCATTGGTGAGCAGAACCTTGAGCAGGCTGATGCATCGTCCGTCGGGCGTGAAGGAATGGCAGCAGCCCGACGAGACGGTGTTGCCCAGCTTGCCTTTTTGCGCTGAGCGGCTCACGCCCGAGCTGGTGCACGCGACATCGTATTTGGCGGCGTCGGCGAGTATCTCTAGCTTTTCGGCACAGTCCATGGGCGCTCCTATTACGAATATATGTTCGTTTTTATACTAGGCGAACATGTGTACGCTGTCAATGAAAAAAAGAAAAATGATGCGCAAAAGAGCGTTTCTCGTATGCTATACTATGAGGCTGTATCTTTGTCCCCAGATTACGAGCTAGGGGACAGAAAAACGCGAATGCAAG
>JAFUCW010000389.1 GCA_017459485.1 Eggerthellaceae bacterium
CTATTGCACGCTCCACGACGCCCCTCGCTGTTTCTCCATGGGCGACCTGCGAGTGAGGGCTGCCGGACCTGCGACCGCGGCGGCTTCGCTTCGCTCTCCGCCTCTCCCGGGTCCGCCTGGCGGAATCTACGGCAGAGGGCAACTGGACCTGCAACTCCCGGCGGTGCGCGCTCGCTTCGCTCGCCGGCCGCCTCTCCCGGGTCCGCCTGGCGGAACCTGCAAGTGAGGGCAACCGGACCTGCGGCGTTGGGCCCCTGACCTGCGGGTCCCCGCGCTCGCAGCATCGGCGCTGCAGGGGGAGGCGGGGGGCGCGGGGCACTGCGCAGCTTCCAGCGAGCGCAGGCGAAGGCAAGCGCGCCTCCAGGAGCGCGGCAAGTCCAGGTTATGGACCGAGCGGCCGGGGACAAGGCGGACCATGCGTCCATCCATCGCCGCGCTCTTTTGCGCGCTTGACTCGCCGTCAAGCGCGAGCGCGCGAAGCAGGGGCCCGCGCCCCCGCCTTCCCCGGGACGGGTCCATGTTCCCTTGCGGCTGCTCCAATGCGTGCTCGAAGCCCCACAGTCCTACGCCCCGCCTTCCCTGGGACGGGTCCGCTCCTTCGCAGCCCCGCATCTCCCCTGGGCGGGTTCGCGAGCCCCTTTGGCGGCGCGCTCGGGGCATTGCGGCTCCTCGGCTGGTCGCCTTACCCGGGTCCGTCGTGTGGAATCTGGGGGATTATCGGATAAGATAGGGACATGCAAAAGCTGATCGGACAATTTGCCAAATTTGGCGTGGTGGGCATTATCGCGTTTTTTATCGATTACGGCACCATGCTGTTTCTCACCGAAGTGTTTGGTGTCCCCTACATCATTTCCACTACGGTCGGCTTTATCGTTTCTGTCATCTTCAACTATCTTGCCTCTATGCGCTTTGTGTTCCAACACAAAGAAGGCATGAGCCGCCGTCGCGAGTTTGTCATCTTCGTCGTGCTTTCAGTTATCGGCCTTGGGCTCAACGACCTGCTTATGTACATTGGGGTCGACCTGGTTCATCTTGACTACCGATTGGTCAAAATCGGGGCCACAGCCATAGTCATGGTCTACAACTTTGTCACGCGCAAGATCTTTCTGGACGCCGGGTCTTCCGATGACAGGGAGTCAGATGGCGAAAAGGCCGATGCCGGGCAGGCAAACGACGAAGTGCCAGACACCGGGCAGGCGGACGGCATGGAGTCAGATACAAGGCAGGCGGACGCTGGTAAGGCAGGGGAGCCGCAATGAAGGTAGCGGCAGTTGTGGTGACGTACAACCGCAGCGCGCTGCTCGTTCAATGCGTGGAGCGCTTGCGTGCCCAGAAGCTTGCCGTGGGCGATGCGCTTGACGTGCTGGTCATCGACAACGCAAGCACCGACGACACCATGTACGCCATTTCTCCGTTTATCGAAGACGGTGCCGTGCGCTATTACAATACCGGTTCGAATTTGGGCGGCGCTGGCGGCTTCGCATTCGGGATGAACGTGGCGGCATCCCAGGCGTCGTGCTACGACTGCCTGTGGGTCATGGACGACGAGTGCCTGCCCGATCCAGACGCCTTGAGCGCCTTGCTTGAAGCGGGACGCAGCCTGGAGGGCACGTGGGGGTACCTCTCTTCGGTCGTGCGCTGGAAGGATGGGAGCCCTTGCGCGATGAACATCCAGCGCCACCCCCTTTTCCGCAACATTGAAGACTTCGAGCCCCGCGTGCAGCCATGCACGTTGGCGTCGTTCGTTTCGCTGCTCGTTCCCACTGCCGTCGTGCGCGAAGTGGGCCTTCCGCATGCGGAGTTCTTCATCTGGACCGACGACTGGGAGTTCACGCGCCGCGTGTCGCGCCTCTATCCCTGCTACGTGGTGGGCGGGAGCAAAGTCGTGCACGCATCGGCGACCAACAACCCGGGCAACATCTTCACCGACCCGCCCGAGCGCCTGGACCGCTACGCATGCATCTATCGCAACGACGTGGTGCTTTATCGCGAAGAGGGTTTGCGTGGAAAGCTGTTCGTTTGGGTGAGGGCGCTCTACCACACGCTGCGCGTGCTCCTGTCCGACGTGAGCGAAAAAAGGCGGAGAGTCGACCTTATCTGGAACGGCACGCGCGAGGGATTCCGCTTTCATCCCAAGGTACGCTTTCCGTCGTAAGGACCTGTGCAAAAGAGCGCCGTTGTGCAGAGCGCTGAATTCGGGTGCAGTTTGAGCTAACCTGTGGCACAATTACACCATGCTGCACAAACTATCCAACATAGTTCTTTCGACCACGGATTTTCCGGATGGGTGCGAGAACCTGCTTATGCGCCACTACGGTGCGCCCACTGCCAACGTCATATCTTTCGACGAGGATAAGGGTGTCCTGGCTTTTTCGGGAACAATCGATTTCCTTACATATTTCAACGCGCTTCCCTTGTCCAAATGGCGCCAGTACGCCTCTTTGGACAACGTGGTGCTCCATCTGGAGCTTTCCGGCGACGATTGCGACGTAGCACTCCAGCGCGCGTATAGCACTGGGAAAGCAAAACACGCTGTAGTCACGCGCACCGTGTGCAACTACTTTGCCGATGCCTGCCCCGCGCTGGTGCGCTTTGAGGATGCGCTCGACGGTGCAAGGAGTGCCGAAGCCGCAGGACACGCCGAAGCCGCAGGACACGCCGAAACCGCCGAAGCCATAGGATACGCCGAAGCCGCGGAGGGTGCAGAGCTAGCTTCTTCCCGCCTTGAAGACGGGTGGTGGTCGCTTGACGTCCCCATCCAGATCGACGACGCCGTCCTTGTAGGCGCGTTGCTCGCAAGCGGCGGGAGCACATGCGTACGCAACGCTTACTTCGCAACCGACGTGGACGACGCACGGGTCCGTCCCATCTGCTTGGCGCTTGCCACTACCACGTTCAACAACGAAGACTACATCGTTCCCAACATCGACCTGGTGCGTCGCAAGGTACTGGGGAGCGAAGAGCCTATCGCTTCTGCGTTCCACATGTTTGTGGTGGACAACGGTCGCACGTTGGATGCCGATGCGCTTTCCGGCGACGGCGTCACGGTGTTGCGCAACCCCAACGTGGGCGGTGCCGGTGGGTTCGCGCGCGGCATGCTCGAAGCGCTTGGCGAAGGCTCCTGCGGGCCTCATGCCCAAGAGTTCACGCACGTGCTGCTCATGGACGACGACGTGCGCGTCATGCCCGAAAGCTTTATTCGCACGTTCAACTTGCTCTGCCTTGCCAACAGCGAATACCGCGACGCGTTCGTGCAGGGGGCCATGCTGAAGCTTCAGGAGCCCGACGTGCAGTTCGAAGACGTCTCGTTCGTGAAGTACCTGGGCGGCTACCAGGCGTACAAGGAGACGCTCTACGTTTCGAACGTCGAAGAGCTGGTCGAAAACGAGGTCGCCCCCGTTGAAGGCCACTCAGGCACCTACGGCGCGTGGTGGTATTCCTGCATCCCCCTTTCCGCCGTACGCGCGCGGGGGTTGCCGTTGCCGCTGTTCATCCGCATAGACGACGTGGAATATGGTGCGCGCCAGCCTGCCACGTACATGTCTATGAGCGGCATTTGCGTGTGGCACGCCCACTTCGTCGGCCGCTTCCGTCCGTCGGTGGACCTCTACCAGTACGGGCGCAACATGCTCGTTGCTTCGGCATGCTCGGACATCTCCGACATGCGGGCGTTCATGGCGAAATACTGGCGCAACTTCCATACGTACGTGCGCTTCCTGGGCTACGAAAAGGCAGAGCTATGGCTGGATGCGCTCGAGCATTACCTGAAAGGCCCCGATTGGCTGGCAACGGTCGACGGTGCGAAGCTGATGAAGGACAATGCGGCGCGCAACGAGAAAATGCTTCCGTACGACGAGCTGTCCGAAGAAGACAAAGCCGTCGTGTCTCAGGTGAAAGTCGTGCCGAAATGGATTGACGAAGACGGCAACGGCGAGCGTCCGAAATGGTGGCTTGCTGCCGAAGCGCTTCCCTACGACCGCCATCGGTTCCCCGATTCGATGCTGCGCGATCAGCCCGGCGTGGTCTACTATGCCGACACCATGTCGCCTTGGTACGAAACGGCCATGCGGAGCACGTTGGTTGCCGTGGACAACACCGGAACGAAGTTTCATGTGCGCAGGATCGACCATGCCAGGTATCGCAAGCTGACGCAACGTGCCACGGCGCTCAAGCGCACGTATCGCGCCCGTGGTGCGCAGGTAGCGAACGAATACCGCTACGCCGCGCCGTATCTTCAGTCGGCCGAGTATTGGAGAGCCTTCTTGGGCCTTGATCGGGATTGACCAAGCGGGCAGGCTTAGGTCCGCGCGGGCTCGGGCGAGGTAGAACCTGGGTTTTAGGCATTGGCAGGCCGAAGTCAGAATGGGGCAGAACCCGAAGACGGGACAAGCCGAAGTCGGGCAGCATCCATAGACGGAACAGAAACGCGCAGGCAGGGCAAAGTCCGTAGGCGGGCAAGTCTGGGCGTGTCCTCGCGCCAGGCCCTATTGTTGTTCTGCAGAGGCGGTGTAGGCCTCCATGACGGTGTCGACGTCGCCGACCATGCGCTCGGTTCCCCGGTCGATCCAGATGGCGCGGTTGCACACGCGTTGCACCTGCTCGGTGGAGTGCGACACGAACAGCAGCGTGGTCCCATGTCCGTCCACCAGCTCGCTGATGCGCCGCTCGCACTTTTCGCGGAACATGAAGTCGCCCACAGAAAGCGCCTCGTCGACCACCAGGATGTCGGGCGTGGTCGCCGTGGCAATGGCGAACGCGATGCGCGCACGCATGCCGCTTGAGTAGTTCTTCAGCGGCATGTCCACGAAATCCTGCACTTCGGCGAACTCCACGATCGAGGCGAAGTTTTCGTCGATGAACTCCTTGCTGTAGCCGAGCAACGCGCCGTTGAGGTAAGTGTTTTCGCGGGCGGTCAAATCCGGGTCGAAACCAGCGCCCAGTTCGATCAACGGCGCCATGGTTCCGTAGCTTTTCACGGTGCCCTGCGTGGGCTCGAGCACGCCGGCGATGCATTTGAGCAGGGTGGACTTGCCCGACCCGTTCATGCCGACCAGCCCATAGCGTTCGCCGGGATAGATGTTCAAGGACACGTTTTTCAGCGCCACGAATTCGCGGTAGAACAGCTCGCGCTTGATCAGCTTGATGAAGTACTCCTTGAGGTTGGTCAGCTGCTCGTTGGCTATGTTGAACGTCATCTGGAGGGCTTTGATCTCTCTGATCGGCAGCTCTCCTGCGTGCGCTTCGTCGGTGGCGCGCAGGGCGTCCAGGACTTCCTGGGAAAGCGGTTCGAGGGGTGTGAACGTGCGTGCCATGGTGCTCCTAAAGATGCAGGATGAACTTGTTTTCGGTTTTGCGGAACACCAGGTAGCCCACAGCGAACGTGGCCATCGCGAACACCACGCACACCAGGTTCTCCAAAGCGGAGGGGGTGGTGCCGTAGAGCATGATGTCGCGGAAGTAGGCGACGTAGTGATGCATGGGGTTGAACTGCTCGATCTTCGCAAGCCACTCCGGCCAGAGGGCAGCAGGGTAGAAGAGCGGAGTCAGGTAGGTCCAGGCCGTAAGCACCA
>JAFUCW010000390.1 GCA_017459485.1 Eggerthellaceae bacterium
ACTGCAACATCGCGTCATTAAACATTTTTATCCTTTCATATATTGGAAGCTGAATGCTCCTTCAGCTACCGTTCTCGCTACTCGTGAAAAGCATTCACTGGATGCTTTTCTCTCATGCGCTCCACTGCGCGCTGCTTCACCTAGTTGCATGCGAACCGCGCTTGCGCGGTCCGCGGAGAAAGAAGCAGCGGGCCAGCCTTGCGCCCCTTCGGCACCGCCACCGCCTCCGCCACCGACGTCCACGAGCCCTTTACTAACGGTTTGCGCGTAGTGCGGTTGGGCAGGATGCTTAAGGTATACTCGATGCACTACGTTGTAAGGAGGCACCCATGCCTGGCGAAGTGATCAAAGACGAATTCACCTTCACGTCTGCAGATGGCAAGACGCCCATCCATGTGGTGACCTGGGTTCCTGCAGGGGAGTGGGGGAAGCATCCCAAGGGAATCGTGCAATTGGCGCATGGCATGGTGGAATACATCGACCGCTACGACGGTTTCGCGCGCTTTTTGGCTTCGAACGGTTTCGCCGTGTGTGGCAACGACCATATCGGCCATGGCGAAAGCGTCGTCCGCCCAGAGGATCTTTCGCGCCTTCCCATCGAAGGTGCCAACGTCATGATCGTCGACATGCGCACCCTCCAGAAGACGTTCGCAAAAGGGTTCCCGCAAGACACGCCTTATTTCATTTTCGGCCATTCCATGGGCAGTTTCGCCGCCCGCTACTACGTCGCTGCATTCCATCGTAGCTTGGCAGGCGCCATCTTCTGCGGCACGGGGCAGGTCGGAGTGACGACTGCCCGCCTTGGTGGAGGGCTGGCGCGCCTGCTTGCAAAACTGCGCGGAGTCGACTACGAAAGCAACTTCATCCATGGGCTTGCCGATGGAGCCTACGCCAAGGCCATCCCCGACGCGCGCACGAAGTTCGATTGGATCAACTCGGACCCTGCGAAGGTGGACGAATACATCGACGACCCACTGTGCGGGAAGATGTTCAACTTGGGTGGGTACGCGAGCTTGCTCGACTTGACGGCTGCTTCGTGCGGATCCATGTGCTTCCGCGCAATGCCCGCCGATGCGCGCATCCTTTTCGTTTCGGGTGCGGAAGATCCCGTCGGCGACAGGGGCAAGGGCGTGAAGAAGGCTTCCGAGCTGGTCTACTACCACTGCCATGCAAAACCCGACCTTATCCTCTACGACGGCATGCGTCACGAGATCCTCAACGAGCCCGGACGCGAAAAGGTCTACGAAGACATCCTTTCCTGGCTTGAAAAAGCTCTGCTCTCTGTGGCGGAGAAGTCTGCGGTCAAGGTGCGCTTGAAGCCCGTTTCCGAGCGCAGGAAGATTCCCTGTTCGGCCGATGCCGGCGAAGCGGCGCAGACAGGCGCAGGGACGTCGCCCGATGGCCAAGACGCTGCAGCACTGGCAGACGCGCATGACTCTTCCCGGACGGAAGGGGGCGTGCATGGCTAGCGAAACGTACCTTGTCGCGCTTGACCAGGGCACCACGTCGAGCCGTGCGGTTCTAGTTGATGCTCATGGCCAGGTGGCGGGCATCGCCCAGCGGTCTTTCGAGCAGCATTTCCCCCAACCTGGTTGGGTGGAACACGACCCATTTGACATTTTAGGAAGCCAGACGGGCGTGTTGAGCGAGCTTATGGCAGAGCATTCGCTTCAGCCGCACGACATTGCCGCCATCGGTATCACCAACCAGCGCGAGACCACGATTGTGTGGGATGCTCGCACCGGTCTGCCTTTCGGCAATGCCATTGTGTGGCAGTGCCGTCGCACCGCCCCGCTGGTCGAGCAGCTTTGCTCCGACCCGGACGTGGCACGGCGCATCACGGAAACGACCGGGCTGATCCCCGATGCGTATTTCTCTGCAAGCAAGATAGCGTGGATCTTGGACAACGTACAGGGCGCGCGCGAGGCGGCCGATGCGGGGCACGCGCGCTTCGGTACCGTGGATGCATGGCTCGTGTACAACCTGACGGGCGGCGCGGTGCATGCTACCGACTACACTAACGCAAGTCGCACGATGCTTTTCGACATCCATGAAGGGCAATGGGACGAATGGCTGTGCGGCATGTTCGGCGTGCCTGCTTCGATGCTGCCCGAGGTGCGCCCCTCTGCGGGCAACTTCGGCATGACGGCAAAGCGTGTTCCTGCGGCAATGAGTCAAGGGGACGGAGTGAGTCAGGGGGACGGAGGCTTGGCTCGCACGTCCCTTGACTCGCGGCTTCCTGCCACGCACAAGTTCGCGGATCTGCCAGCGGGCATTCCTATCTGCGGAGTTGCCGGCGACCAGCAGTCCGCGCTTTTCGGCCATTGCTGCACGGAAGCAGGTTCGGCGAAAAACACTTATGGAACGGGTTGCTTTCTCTTGCTCCACACAGGAGACCAGGCCATTCGCAGCACGAACGGCTTGGTCACCACCATCGCAGCGAGCGCTCCCCGTGGCCAGGAACGCGAAGATGGTGCGGAAGCGGATGGGTACGTTTCGACACGGCCGCACCTAGATTACGCGCTCGAGGGCAGCGTCTTCATGGCCGGCGCGCTCATCCAGTGGCTGCGTGACAAGCTTGGCCTGGTGTCTACCGCCGCCGAAACCGAACAGATTGCGCAGAGCGTGGAAGATACGGCGGGCGTCTATGTCGTGCCGGCGTTCACCGGACTAGGCGCCCCTTACTGGGATGCGGATGCACGTGGCGCCATCGTGGGCCTCACGCGAGGGGCGGACCGGGCTCATATTGTGCGAGCGTGCCTGGAGGCGCTTGCCTACCAGACGGCCGACCTGGTGCGTGCCATGGAATGCGATGCGGGCGCTCCATTGGATAGCCTTGCGGTCGACGGGGGTGCATGCGCAAACGACTTCCTGATGCAGTTCCAGGCAGACGTGTTGGGCACTCCCATCGAACGGCCTTCGAACGCCGAAGCCACTGCAATGGGTGCCGCCTACCTGGCGGGACTAGCGTGTGGGTATTGGAAGAGCATGGACCAGATCCGCGCGTTGCGCTCAATCGATCGCCGTTTCGAGCCGATGATGGATGCGCAGGAGCGCGAGGCGCTGCTTGCAGGATGGGCGCAGGCGGTCGAGCGCGTGAAGACGAAATAGCCCGTGTGCTGCCGCGGCGACAGAAGAAGGAGGCTTGCCGCTGCGGTGAAGATGGTGGGGTGTCCGTGTGAGTAAGAACGGGCGTGGAGAGAGAGGACGATCAGTGAAAGTCGCAATCGGTTCCGACCATGGTGGATTCGCCCAGAAAGAGCAGCTTCGCTCCTACTTGGAGGAACAAGGGCACGACGTCGTCGACCATGGCTGCTTTTCGGAAGAGAGCGTGGACTATCCCGACTACGCGGCGCCGGTTGCCAGGGCGGTAGCATCGGGCGAAGCCGACTGCGGCGTATTGGTGTGCGGCACGGGCATTGGCATGGCGCTGGCAGCCGGCAAAGTTGCGGGAATCCGTGCGGCCAACGTTACGCGTCCGGATTTCGCTCGTCTGGCGCGCGAACACAACGACGCCAACGTGGTCACGCTGTCGGGGCGCTTTGTGGACGTGGGCACCAACAAGGACATTCTTGACGAGTTCCTCTCGACGGACTTCCTGGGCGGACGCCACGAGGTGCGTGTTGCGAAGATGATGGAGCTTGAGCATCTATGATAAGACCACTTCAGCGTGCCTTTCTCCCGTCTGCCCGAGTTCAAGACCGGCAAAGCGTGCCACCCTGCCTGCTCTACTGAGCTCAAAACCTGCAAAGAGAGCTTCTCGTCCATCCGCCCGAGTGCATAACCTGAAAATGTTGCGGGG
>JAFUCW010000391.1 GCA_017459485.1 Eggerthellaceae bacterium
TGGGCCGTTGCCTTCTTGGTGGGCGTGGCTCCGGTGTACTTGGGCGTGGCGCCGTAGGCCAGCGTGTCGGTCTTGAGGACCTTGCCGTCGCCGTCCTTCCAGGTGACCTTGTACTTGTTGGCGGCCCACTGCGCGTAGAGCGTGGAGTTGGCGGCGGGCACGGTGTAGGCGACCTTGTCGGCGTACTTGGTGCCGGTGCCGTCCTTCTTGGTGTTCCAGCCCGCGAACGTGTAGCCCGTGCGCTTGAAGCCGTTGGCAGTCAGCTTGGGCTTCGCTCCGTAGGTGACCGTCTGCTTGGCGGTGGAGCCACCGGTCGCGCCGTTGCCGTTGAAGGTGACCGTGTACTTGTTGGCGGTCCACTGCGCGTAGAGCGTGGCGTTGGCAGTAGGTACCGTGTAGGCCGCCTTGTCGGCGTACTTCGTACCGGAGCCGTCCTTCTTGGTGTTCCAGCCATTGAAGGTGTAGCCCGTACGCTTGAACCCGTTGGCGGTCAGCTTCGGCTTCGCGCCGTAGGTGACCGTCTGCTTGGCCGTAGAGCCGCTCGTGGCGCCGTTGCCGTTGAACGTGACCGTGTAGGTGTTCGCCTTCCAGGTGGCCGTATACGTCTTGTCACCCGTGGATCCCTTGGTAATCTTTACACTTGTTTGCGCTTTAGTACCGTTGCTTCCGGTCCAGCCGGCAAAGGCATACCCGGTCATGGTGGGGTTTTTCAGCGTAAAGGCGTCCGATTCGATGGTATAGCTTGTTGGGTTGCCAGAAACTTTACCGCCTGCCAGCTTGTACGTAATCTTGTAGCTTATGGGTGCAAACTGTGCTGTCACGGTCAGGTTGCTCTTGATGCTGTCAAACGTCTTGTTCCATCCGGCAAAGGCGTAGCCTGTGCGCTGCCTAGGTGTGGGGGCAGTGGCGGACTTCCCTTCGTAGACTTTTTCGCTCTTAAGCTGAATCTGGATGCCGTTTCTTTCTTCGACGAACTTTACTGTGTAGTAGTTGTCCCAATGTGCATACACCGTAGTGTTCTTGGCAAGCATGGTGTCTGCGGTAATCTCCGTGCCGCCGGTTTTCGCAGTGTACCAACCCAGGAAATCCGCATTGGCCTTGGTCGGAGTAGGAAGCTCCACGCCTTCCAGCGTGCCACCATCGCCCGCCGTAATGCTGGCAGTTTTCACCGTGCCGCCATTGGCGTCGAACGTAAGCCGTGGCTTGAACACTACCCAGTGGTTATTAGGCGTGGTTTCCTCGCCCGTAAGCGGGTCTACGACGGTGTTGAACTTCAGATGATCGGGGTTGTCGGTGGTCAGCTTGACAACATGGTCCTTGCCTTCGATAAGCCCCTGGTTGCCATCGTTGTTTTCGAAGGGTTCGCCTTCGATCTCCTTGAGCGAATACGGCAGGGCAACCTCGGTCAGATGACCTTCCTTGAAGGCACGGTTGCCAATCGTTTCGATGCCTTCCTCGAGCGTAAGCTTGGTAAGGGTCTGGGCCTTGAATGTGCCTTCGAAGGCTTCCGAGCTGATGTTCTTAACGCTGCCAGGTATCGTAAGCTCGGAGAGGTGGTGCAGATGGAATGCCTTGCGCCCGATCTTGGTTACGCTGTTGGGGATGACCAACTCTTCGAAGCGCGCGCCCGCAAAGGCCATTTCGCCGATTTCGGTGACAGACGTAGGAATGTTCAGCTCGGAAAGGCGGATGTTCATGCTAAAGCAACCCTGCGGAATGACCTTCAGGGTGTTGGGCAGCTGCAGGTCCACCAGGTAGTTGGCCGCGAATGAGCCATCGCCAAGGTTCACAACCTTTTCAGGCAACTGCATCGAACGGATGCGGTTTGCTTTGAATGCCGTCTCTCCGATGGTGGTCAGGTTCGGGGCGGTGCTGAAGGGCACTTCGGTCAGGTAGTTGTAGAGGAAGGCGTCCTTCTCTATTTCCACTAGGTCCTTGGGGAAGACCACGCTTTGCAGCCAGCGACCCGGCATGGGCTGACCTTCCTTGATGACCAGCTTGTCGTTGTAGTCGTACTTAGAATCGTCATAAGACACTTCATCGTCGGGGCTGCGGAAGGCGGATTCGCCAATGATGGTAATTGCCTTGCCGCCCGGCGTGCTGTCGGGAAGCACCAGGTCGTGGTTGGACAAACGCTTCACGCGACCCGCATCGCTCCAGCCGGTAATGGAGCCACGCGCTTCGTCGTAAGTGAAGTCGTCCATTTCCCAACCGGAGTTCGCCAGCTTGTCGTAGACCACCGTGTGGCCGGTGCCGTTTGTGACGACCTTGGCGTAGTCGCCCGTAGCGTTGGCCTGGTCTTCGACATTCGTGCGCAGGACGACCTTGGCGCCCGTGTCTTTGTTGCCAGAACCGAAGGCTTTTTCGTTCAGCGTGACAAGCGATGCAGGAAGTTCGATGGACTTGAGCAAACTGCCGTCGAAGGCGGCTTCGTCGATCGACTTCAAACCCGACCCCAGCTTGAGGCTTTCGAGCGTAGCGTCGTGATACGTGTTGTAGAAGCGGAAGGCGGACTTGCCGATAGTTTCGACGCTGTCGGGGATGACCAGCTCTTTGGTCTGGTGGTTCATGAACGCGTTAGCATCGATGGTCTTGACCGTGTCGGCAATGGCGATCGACGTGCTGAAGTTGCCCGCAAACGCCATACGCCCGATTTCTTCAACGCCGTCGGGGATGACAACGTTGTCCAGGTGCTGCGTGTTGAAAAGGGCTGCTGGGATGACCTTGATGCCAGCGGGCAGCTTTGCTTTCGTAATGTGCACTGCAGAGGCATCGGCTGCGGCAAACGCACCTTGACCCAGGGATGTTACGCTGTCGGGAATAGACACCTCGGTCAGTGGGGCGGCCTGGAAAGCTGACATGCCAATGGTGGTAAGCGTGTCGGGGAAATCGATTTTGGTAATGCCGTACTGCTCTCCCGCACCCGTCTGCGATCCGCCGCCAACTATCTTGCCCGCAAAGGCAAAGTTGCCAATCTCCTGCAACCGCGCAGGCAGCTTGACGGTGGTTGGCAGCCAGAAGACAGTGTTGTAATCTTCGACAACGCCAAATGTGCCACGCATGCTTTCGCCCGGGCCGATGACGGTGATGTCTTCGCCCGTGGGCCCCACGTCGGGAATCTCCAGGTCCTGGTCAAGCTTCAGCTTGGCCTTACCTACGTCGGTCAGGCCAGTGACGGTAGTACCCGCTTCGTCGAACGTGAAGTGCTGGATGCCCCATGCGGCGAACTGCCCGGGCACGGTGCCAGCCATGAAGTCCTGGACGGTCGAGCCGCCTCCCGCGACCGTGCTCGACTTCGCAGCAGCACCTACCTTATCCAGGTCTGTGACATACATGAGCACCACGCCCGCAGGGTCTTCCACGCCTGTGTTGTTGGCAAAGGTGTTCGACCCCAGGGAAGCCACGTCGGTGGGCAACTGCAGGGACTGGAGCTGGTTGCCCTTGAAAGCCTCGTTGCCCAGCTGCAGCGGGAAGTCAGTAGCGTCAGGGAAGTTCGCAAGGATAAGCTCGTTGTTTTCAAACGCACGATCGTCCACCACCATGATGGTGGAGGGGAAGTTCGCCTTGGCAATCTTGTTGTCGGCGAACGCGTTTACGCCCACCGCCAGCACGCCTTCGGGCAGATCGACGCGGGTAAGGGCGTTTTCCTTGAACGCATTGGCACCGATGAAGAAGTTGCCGCGCTGAGTAAGCTGCGCGTTCCAGGCACTCTTTTCGTTGGTCGCTTTCACACCTTCGGGCAACGTGACGGAAGTCAGTCCCTTGCCGGCGAACGCGTTGTCGGCGATGGCACAAATAGTGTTGCCTTCATCGTCCACAGCAGGGATGCGCAGGTCGGTCATGCCGCCTTCCAGCTTGGCCATGCCCTGTTCGGAAAAGCCGGTGACCGCATAGACGGAGCCGGAAAGCACGTCGGCGTCGTTGCCTACCGGATGCAGCGTGGCGGGCAGGTCGTACTGACCGTAAGTGAAGTCGTCGGCTACCCACTTGTCGTCACCCTTGTATAGCACGATATGCGAGTCGGTGGCACTGGGGAAGTTCACCTTGTCGGTGTATTGCGCATAGTCGGACACGAAGACCTTGGTAACGAGCACAGGATCGGTGCTTGGCCCTGTGTAGTCGTCGTTGGAGTATGCCTTCAAGAACATGTTGTCCGGGATGCTTTTGACTGTCGTAGGCAGGTCGACGCTTTCGATGATCTTGTTGCGGAACGCATAATCGCCGACAGTTTCCAGTCCTTCGTGCAAAACAAGTTCGCAAGGAGTCTTCAGGTAGTTCTTTGTGGAGAAGGCAAACCGGCCTATCTCCTTCACTGTCGAAGGAATCTCTATCTTGGTAAAGTTGTTGCCCGCAAACGCATTGGGCCCAATCTTGGTGATGCCTTCATGCAGCGTGATGGAAGTAAGGTTCTCCATCCAGTGCTTCGCGTCGCTGCAGCCGAATGCGCCAGAGGGGATCTCCGTCAGGCCCTTGGATAGGCCGATGCGCTCGAGCTTGGGGTTGGTGGCAAATGCGCCACCGCCCAATTCGGTGACGGTGTCGGGCAGCACCACAGCCGTCAGCTGGTTGTCCCTGAAAGCGGCCACGCCGATCTTTTGAAGCCCCAAGGGGAACTGCACGTCCTTCAAGCCCAGGTTGACAAAGGCGTTGTTGCCAATGGTTTGCAAGCCGTTGGGCAGCTGAACGCTGTCGAAGCCAATGATCTCGGTGATGACGCCAGGATCTTCTTCGCTGCGAACAACTTCGCCGAACAGGCCACCGTCGGTGTTGGTGCTGTTGGCTATGTGCAGCACGGTCGTGCCGTCGGGCGTGCGGTCGGGTATGACCAGGTCCTTGTTTTCTGCGCGCTTGGCAATGCCGCTTTCAGACAGGCCCGTAACCGTATTCCCGTCGTAGGTGAAGTCGTTGGCATTCCACTTGGCGGCGTCGCCTCCGTCTGGTTGGTAGACCAGGCGCTGGTACCACGACTTGGTGGATTCGGTGGTCTTTTCAATGTGGTGGATACGATCCAGGTCGAACAGGGCAAGGTCGCCGCAGTACATATGCACGACGCCAAGAGGATAGCCGCTTTGCCGCAGCACTTCCTTGCGCGGGTTCGCGTCGGGGGTTTCCTCCATGCCGGGGTTCATGGCGAAGCTGAACTTGTTGATGACCGCCGTGAAGTCGGGAATGCGAACGCTCGTTATAAGATTGTCCGCGAAGGGCATGCCGTGCATCTCCATCTGGAAGTCCACCGTCACAGGGAAGTTCACCGTTGTGATCTTGTTGTTGGAGAAAGCAAGGTTTTCGATCCACCAGATGGTGCGCCCGAACGACACTTCTTCCAACTGGTTGTTCTTGAAGGCGCTGGGAAGCACCGCGATGATGCCTGTGGGCAAGTCGACTTTCGTAAGGTCGTTCTTAGCGAACGCTTCGTCGAAGATGACGAAGTTGCCGCGCTTGGTCACACGGTGGGTGACCGTGTCGTCGTAGGGAATAAGCATGCCCGTGGGGAACTGCACCGAAGTAAGCCCTTTGCCGTAGAACGCGCGCTTGCCCACGCCAACAAGCATGTTGCCTTCTGCGTCGGTGGAAGGCACGACAAGGTCGGTTTTGCCTGCAGCCAGCTTGGCTTCGCCTTGCTCGGACAGGCCTGCCACAACAGGGCCAGCGATGGAGAATTGGCGCGTGTAGTCGCAGCCATAGAGCAGCTTTTCTGCCTGGTCGAAAATGAAATCCGCGGTTTCCCAGGACTCGTCTGCCAAAGAGCTCTGGCCAAGGGACTGCTTGGGCGCGTTTGCTGTGGGCTGGTCGTCCCACCCAAGCGACAAGACAGTCGCACCCTGGGGGGTGGTTTGGGAAGCACCTTGGACGGCGTCCTGATCCCGCCCCACGACGTTCAAATCGCCATCGAGCGCGTAGGCGGGCAGTGGAGTGACGGAGAGCGCAAGCGAAAGTGCGACCGCCAGCAATTTCTTGGAAAAGCTCATTTTCATGACCATCTCTCGACTAGTGAATAGGGTGCAGTAAAGAAAACTCAAGGTGTGCAGGCACCTTGCCGCAGAATAATGTGCTCACGTATTCAGTTGGTTGCCCACAGAGGCACCGATTGCTCCATCTCAAGGCAGATACAAATGGGCGTTTCGGTATAAACAGGATGCATAGTTGCAGATAGCATCAGTTTTTTAATTTGTTTGATTTTACAGCGACCAGGGGTTTTTGTAAAATCATGATCAGCAATTATAGCAGATGTATTGAATAGTATGCAATGCTTGCGTTTGGCACATGTGCGGCACTTGTGCGCCATGTCACGTATGCGGCACGTCACTCGCGCGACATGCGAACGGCGAGCGCTGTACGTACGCAGTGCGCGAACAGCACGAACCCGAAAGGACCCTGTTGGCTCTGTGAATGGCAAGAGGAATCATATTTCTCCACGTGTGATAGGCGCTGCTGCGCTTGTGCTTTGCGGCGTGCTCGTGTCGTTTGCGCTCAACGCTGCGGTCGCCTCCGTTTCCATTCCGCTTCCTGGGCAAATCCTTGAAGAAACGTTCATCCTTGAAGGTGGAGACGCTCTCAACGCACCAGGATCTGCCGGCAGCTCTTCCAGCCAGGACGCGGATGCAGTCGGCTCCGGGCAAGGTCAAAGCTCTTCAGGCGCATCTTCGGACGCAGGCGGCAGCGCTTCTTCCAAGACGGACGACGCTCAGGCATCTTCCGCATCTGCGACAGAAGATAGTTCGACGCAGGGCGAATCAACCGAAAGCGAAAAAGCGCAAAATGCCCAGGCCCCCGCTGTCGACCCATCCTCGTATTCGATTACCGAGCGTGCCGAAGACCCTGTTGTAATCGAAACCATCTATAACGACATGCCCGGACGCATGCAGGAAGGCACGGCCAGCAAGGCGGGTCAGACAGGTCAGGAGGGACCGGAGGATAGCTCTTCCTCTGCGAGCGACACTGCAAACGGCAAGAGCAAAAAGGATTCCAAGGAGACTGCCCCTGATGCATCTGGACATTCTTCATCAGAGAAGGACTCCAAGAACACGAGCAGCAACGCGCGCCCAAAACCAGATTCGTCAGGCAGCCAATCATCGCGTGACAAGGACGCATCAACGGATGCTAGTGACAAGAACGCGCCTTCGGACAAAGGCACCGACAGAAACACGTCCCGGGACAAGGACTCTTCCGAGACGAGTGGCGACCGCACGTCAGACGACACACAGTCGGACACCGGCTCCAATAAGACGGACCGAACGGACAACTCCGAAAAGACGGACAGCAGCTCTCGCAGCGGAAATGACGACAAGACGGACGGCGGCACCGGAAACTCCAGCAGCAAGAATCCGTCTCGGGACAGCGGGTCGTCCAGCAAGGTGACGGACGGCGGTTCGTCGAGCAGTTCGGGAGGGTCCAGCTCGGGAGGGTCCAGCTCGGGAGGGTCCAGTTCCCGTTCGGATGCGTCCTCGAGTTCCTCTTCGAGCGCCAAGCCTACGCCCAGCCCCGTCACTCCCGATCCCAAGCCTGAGCCTACGCCAAGCTCGGATTCCGATCCTACTCCAGATCCAGATCCGGATCCAGACCCTGATCCAGACCCCACACCCGACCCGGACCCAGAGCCGGAAGACAACCAGGACCCTGAACCGAACCCCGAACCCGAGCCCGACATCGTCTGGATCCCCGACAGATACGAAGACATTTATCACGAGGAAGAAGGCTACTGGGACACGGTTCTTGTATCAAAGAATGTCAAGGTTATTTGCGGCGGCACCGACCATAACGAAGGCGACCCCCATTACCATGAAAAATATGGTGGACCCAGCCCTGTATTTGATGACTACCTGGGCTGGAAGGCGCATCAGGAAGCGTTCTTGACGGAAATGCGCAAAGAAGACCCTTATTACCAGTGTACGGGACGCCACCGTCCGGCAGTGTACGTGTGCTTCTGCCCCGACGGCCATTCCACCCTTGCTCCACAAGACGAAAACATCACGGAAATCGTTTGCCCCGAATGCGGCGTCCGCTACGAAATCGAAAAGCCGCACCCCGAAACAGTCTGGTTCCAAACGAAGGAAGCCTACACCGAGCACATTCTTCTCGAGGAAGGCCATTGGGAGTACGCAAACTAGTTGTCCCGTTCGGCTCACGAATGTGTACATATTTTCTTGTTAGTATGCGGCATTTCAGACAATTGTTATTCATTCCGCAAAAATATGTACACATTTTAGTGATGAAAAGGTGCCGGGTACACGTTTTGATAAATGTGTACCCAGCACCTTTTCATCATTGCGGGTGAGACACTACTCCGCTTTCAGATTGAAGCGATCGTCGTGGGCGATGGCGTCCAGCTTGACCATGACCACATCCTCCACTTCCATGCTGGTAATGGGTGCAGGCGAATCGTTTTCGAACACCGTGCGCATGTAGCTCATGCATTCGGTACAGTCCTGCATGCGGTGCGCATCGTCGCCTTCTATATGGAACCAATGCAGATGGTTGGGGTTCTGGGTGCCGCAGCGAGCACAGCGGATGCGCTCAAACCCCCAGTTCGCGCTGCATGTGCTGCAGTAGAGCGTGCGACCTCCTCCGTTGGTCGCGGTTACTTCGCCGACGCACGACGCCGTTGCAGGCGTGCCGCATGCAGGGCACAGAAGCGGGTTGTCGTGGACGCGTTCGTCGTTGGTGTTGGGCTTCACGCACGCCATGACGGCGGAGGCAGGGATGTCCAAAAACGCTCGCAGCGCCCACGCCGGCACCATCATGAACACGCTGGCAGGAAGCTCTGCAGGAACTTCGAACACCTCGAAGGCCTGCAGAGCCTGCTCCACGAATTCAGGGGGGTTTGCCCCTGCAAGCTTCAGGTCCGCAACTTGGGAGAAGTCCCCCCAGCTAACCTGAGCAAGAGCGTCGACCACTTCCTCTTCCAGCCCGGCATGTTCGCCAAGATGGGCGGCTATCCGGTCGCACACGCGCGCGAAGTCATCTGGGTCGATCCGCACAGGGTAGTCTGCGAAAACCGCCCGACCGTCCCAATAACGCTGCTCGACTTCTTCCGCTGCTGGCGGGTCGTAGGGATGCGCCTGGGCGATGGCCGCCCCTTCTTCTTCCTGGATGCGCCACAGCTCGCTGAAGAACCCCAGCCGCATCTTCGTCTGCTCGTCGGCCCCGCTCAGATATGCTTCGAGCGCCCTGTCTATTGCCTGCCTGTTCATCAAATGCAATTCCTTCTAAAATGATGCGTTTACACCTAGTTCGAATCGATCATTCAGCGTTCGACAACGTTTTCGCCTTTTTCCAGTTCTTCGCGCGCCCAGAAGCCCCAGTGGTACAAAGCGTCGGATTCGGCCACCTGGCCATTGCCAAACATGAGCTGTTTGGTGCGGCGGTAGGGCTGGAACACGCCAGCACCCAAGTACGCATGGGCCACCACGAACACCACCAGCACCAAGAAGAACAAGTCGTGAATGAAACGCATAACCGTTACCACGCCGGCGGGAGCGTGGAACACGCTCATTCCCAGCCAAAGCACCACACCGGAAATCGCCATCATGATGCCACCTATGATCAGCATTCCGTCGGCTATGCGCTGGCCGGACTTCACCTCGTCCTGGTCGGGCATGTGGACCCTTTTCGGTCCCAGCATATACGGCACGAACTTCTTCATGAATTCTTTATCCTGGGGAGTCCACTTGGCAAAGTACTTCGCAAGAAACTTCTTGAATCCCTTCGGTGCCAAAATGGCGCTTACGATAGGGGCAAGAATGAAGATGCAGCCGACCACGCGGTGGCTGATGCGCATGAACTGCACCAGTCCGCCACTTCCAATGTTGGCGAAGTACGGGACGAACACAAACAGGCCAGAGATCATGAGCCATACGCACGACCCCATGACTAGGCCATGCGTGATCCGCGTCTGCAGCGAATGCCTTTGGATGTAACGTTTAGCCATTATCGCTCACCCGCCTCTTTGTCGATGTGGCGGACCACTTCGCCCGTTTCGACATCGATGATGTCGTGGTTCACTTCGTCGTAGTGCATTTCATGTCGCTTGTAGCCCACACCCGTCAAGAACGAGATGCCCAGGCCGCCCACAAGGGCAACGGCGCCGACTCCCAGAATGGGCTTCATCCAGTTCATGACACCGATAAGCGGGCTTACCTGCGGGTTCTCCGGCAATTCGTACTGCTCGAGCGGATACTTGAGCACGTGGAGCACGTGCGTACCCCCCACTTGCTCCTCTCCGTAGACCTGAGCGGATTCGAACCCCTTGGCCTTGAGCAGTTCCACGCGCTCTTTGGCAATCGAGAGCATGTCCTCCCGGTCGCCGAACTGCAGCGCGCCGGGCTGGCAGGTGGTCACGCACGCAGGGGCGCGCCCGTTCTTGATGCGGTCGATGCAACCGGTGCACTTGTTGATCTTGGCGTCGCCGCTGAACAGGCCACCCCCTCCAATATGCCGTGGGACATCGAAGGGACAGGCCATCGCGCAGTACTTACATCCGATGCATTTGTCGCGATCGAAGGAAACCATGCCGGTTTCTTCGTCGTGGTACAGGCAACCCGAAGGGCATGCCATCACGCAAGCAGCGTCGGTGCAGTGCATGCACGCGCGGCGTCCAAACGCCCAATTGATGCCGTATTTCTTGCCGTTGTCTGCTTCGTCGAAGGTGATTATCAAGCGCGTGCGGTGATTCAGGTCGGGCGGGCACTGCATAGAGCCGTTCCACTCCTGTGTGTTCTTCTCCATCGGCGAAGGGAGAAGGTTCCAGCATTTGCATGCCACCTGACAGCCTTTGCAGGCGGAGCAACGCGATGCGTCGTAGAGAATTGCCTTGCCTTCAGCCATGTCTACCTCCTCCTTTCCTTAAGCCTTCTCGACGTCCACAAGGAACGCCTTGAATTCGGGGATGAAACTGTTCGGGTCGCCCACGTTGGGGGTTAGGTCGTTGACAACGTTGTCGTCGGACGAGTACCTGTTCGTCCAGTCCCAATGGTGGATCATGCCCACTTCGTGGATGGTTTGCCCATTCACTTCCAACGGCACAATACGCCTTGTTACCAGCGCCTTCAGAACGACCGACCCACGGTTGTTGAACACGCGCACGTCGTCACCGTTGCCAATGCCCTTCTCTTGCGCAAGCTCGGGGCTCATCTCAATGAACTGTTTCGGCGATATTTCGTCAAGTGCTGGGCACATGCGTGTTTGCGCACCGGTTTGCCAATGCTCCGTGATCGAATATGTGGTCGCCACGATCGGATAGGTTTCCACGTCGCCCTTCTTCACCGACTCGTGGTCGCCGAACTTCACGCAAGGCGAATTCAGGCGTGCGTTGAGCAGGTTTTCCTTCATGGGCGTCTCGAACGGCTCGTAGTGCTCGGGCAGCGCCGCGTCGGCCAAGCCATACGAAATGAAGTTCGCATGCTGCTCCGGCTTCATGAAGAACGCGTTGTCGTTGGGCGCCACCGGGGTGGTTGTGCCGTCCGCGTTGGTGGTCTGGAAAACGAAGTCGGGCACATCGTTGCGCGTTGCCCACTCCTTGCCGTCCCACTCCACCAGCACGCGGTCCGGATTCCATGGCTTTCCGTTGGCATCTGCCGAAGCGCGATTGTAGATGATGCGGCGGTTCGCTGGCCAGCTGAACGCCCACTGCGGGTACAGGCCCAATTCGCCGGGGTCATCGTGGCCGCGGCGCCCGACCGGCTGCTCCGCCGGGTCAAGTGGCGCGTCGGCGTTGTTGTAGTAGCCACCGTAAATCCAGATGGCACACGACGTGGACCCGTCGGCCTTCAGGCTAGCAAACGCAGGAAGCAGGTCCACTTTGCCCGATGCGAAGTCGGTCCCTTCCACGTTGTAGCCGTTGAATCCCCAGGCCACAGCTCGGGGATCTATCTTCCCGTCAATGTAGTAGTCCCACTTCACGTTTGTGATGCTCTCTGCGGAAGGCCCGCCTTCTGCTTTGTAGAGCTCGACGATCTTGCTCCAAAGCATATCGGCTATCTCGTAGTCGGGCCGCGCTTCTCCCACCGGATCGGCGGCCTTGTAGCGCCACTGCAGCCAGCGGCCGGAGTTGGCGATGGTGCCCATCTTCTCGTAGATCAGCGCGGCAGGCAGAAAGTACACTTCGGTCTGGATGTCTTCGGGGGTCATGTCGGGCGCACGCCAGAACGACGCGGTCGCCGTTTCCACCCAGTCGGCTACGACCAACCATTCGAGCTTGGACATGGCGCGGCGGTTGAAGGCGGAATTTGGGTCGGACACCACGGGGTTCTGGCCCCAGGCGAAGTACCCTTTCATGACTCCGGAATCCATCAGGTGGAACGTTCCCATGGTGGTGTAGTCGCCGCCGTTGGCGGGAACCTTGGGCAACAAGTCGTAGCAGTAGTCGTTGTCCACAGTGGCGTTTTCGCCGAACCACTCCTTCAGAGCAGACACCATGAACTTTGGCTTGTTGGTGTAATAGCCACCATAGTAGGTCTGGCTTTCGCACCACTTTCGCAGGCTTGGCGACTCGGAGACGTTCGGCCAGCGCAGGTAACCCGGGAAATCAAACACGAGCATAGCCATATCGGTAGCGCCTTGTACGTTGGGCTCTCCGCGCAGCGCGTTCAGGCCGCCACCTGCGATGCCGGCGTTGCCAAGGATCAGCTGAACAAGCGACATGATGCGCGTGTTGTTCGTACCGTACGTGTGCTGGGTCTGCCCCAATGCGTAGAGGATGGTGCCGCTTTTTTCGGGTGCGCCCGTAGAGGCGTATGCTGCGTAGACCTGTTCGAGCGTTTCGGCGTCCATGCCACAGATTTCGCAGACTTTATCGATGGTGTAGCGGCTGTAGTGCTTCTTCATAAGCTGCCACACACACATGGGGTTTTGCATAGTGGGATCTTTTCGTGCAACTTGCACTTTCGGCGGAGTGAACTTGGGCACTCCCTTGCCTTTGACCCATGCATAGGACCCACTCTCGGACGTATCCCATTCGGTTTCCTGCTCCACCGCGTAGTGCCATGTATGCTTGTCGTAAGCGCCCTTCGCGTCGTCCCATCCGCTGAACAGGCCCGTTTCTGGGTCGAATTCGTAGCCGTCCTCCATGATGAACGTGGCGTTGGTGTAGTGCTCCACATATTCATGCTGCCATAGGTCGTTTTCTATGATGTAGTTGATCATGCCGCCATAGAAAGCTATGTCCGTGCCCGACCGAATAGGGCAGTAGATGTCTGCTTGGGCCGCAGTGCGCGTGAACCGCGGGTCGACCACGATCCATGTGGCCCCTTTGTCCAGGGCACGTTGCACCCACTTGCTTGAAACGGGGTGGTTTTCCAGGTTGTTGGAACCGCTGGTAAGAATGACGTCGGCATTCTTGAAATCGCAGTAATGGCCCGTCATCGAGCCGCGACCAAACGATGGTGCCAGACCGGCAACCGTAGAGCTGTGTCAAACACGTGCTTGGTTGTCGATGGCAACAACGCCCAGCGATCGCATCATCTTCAAGATCAGGTACTCTTCTTCGGAGTTTTGCTGCGAACCACCCAAGCTGCCTATCGCAGGCGTGTAGTTCACCGTGATGCCGTTTTCCGTTTCGACGAACGTTTCGTCGCGTGTGTCCTTGACCCTACGCGCAATCCCCTCGATGGCCTCCTCCCAGGAGATCTCTTCCCAGTCGGATGCTCCAGGACGGCGCACCATTGGAGTGGTCTTTCGCTCGGGGTTGTGGATTATCTCGCCCGTTTCGTCGTCGACCACATTGCGCAGCTGGAACATGGCAGCGCCTTTGGGGCACAGGCATCCTTCGTTGATGGGATGGTCGGGGTCGCCTTCGACATTAATTACTTCACCGTCTCGCACCGACACGATAGAGCCACACCCACCAGAGCAGTAACAGCAAATATTCGTGTACTCTTCGGTGTTCACTAACTTCCAGTTTGCGTCGACGGGTGCCGCTAACGCCTCTGATTGGGTAGAAAGCTCGAAGGCCATGGAACCGGCAAATGCCAGCGCGGTCGCCTTAAAGAACCCCCTTCTTGTCAATTGCATGGGGCAACGCTCCTCTCTCTGCTTTCTCGTCTTTTCTAATTGCTACCGCAATCCTGCCATTTAACACTACAAGTATTCATTTTTTTAATCGCGATTATTAAATTTATTAGTGCCCAACGGCGTACTTTTCCAATGAACGGCACTCTGCCCACCTAGTGAATACGGGTTTTTCAGCATCCTTTGCGCAGCTCCGATGCCCTATTCGCCGCTCTCTCTTCGTTGTTCCGCTTGGGGACGTAGTGAAAATGGGGCACACCAAAAGATTGCTAGCAACGGCTATGGACAAACCCGCTTCTTCAAGTGCTGTAGCAGTGTTGTGTCCCGTTTTCACTACGTCCCCGAACGGGACAACGTTCCCGAACGGGACAACGTTCCCGAACGGGACAATGTCCCCGAATGGGTCCGCTCATTGTCTAGTTGGGGACCATTCGCTCGCATCTGGGTCCATTCGCTCGCATCTTGGACCTTTCGCCTTACAAATGTGTACATATTTTCTTGTTGGAA